>CAYOTD010000006.1:3716-22058 GCA_964406685.1 uncultured Solibacteraceae bacterium
GACGCCCTGCGGATCGTCTGGATCGTTCATTTTCTGGTGGATGAAAATCTCCGCTTCTTCATTCGTTTCGGCGTGATCTACGCGAAAGAAATCATCAACGTCTTGACCCGTTTTTTCGATGGTCTCACCAAGTACATCCAGTTCTGGGTGGATGCCGTGAACGGCTTCCGGCGCCTCCTCGAAGCGATCATGGATACCGACCTCATGCCGTTCCTGGTCCCACTGCTGGGATTGCCCGCAAGCGTCCTGTACGCCGCAGGAGCGCTGCCGGGCTTCACTCTGGGGGATGTTCTGGACGCAACCGGCCACGCTGTTCGTATCACGCTTCGATCTGCCCTGACGGGGTTCATCGAAACGGTAAGGGGGGCAGTCCTTGCCTTGGGCCCCGCCGGATGGATCCTCTACCACCGGATGGGTCTCCGGCGTAGGCTGGATCTCCTTCAGCAGATTGTGGACGCCTTGTTTCAGAGGCCGGCAGCCTATCCCACGGAAACCGCCGCCTTCCGCCTGCCCACGCGTTTGCCCAATCTCTCGGCGTTGGTCCTGGGGCCCGATCCCGGCCGCTTTGGTCGGGCTCTGGTCGATATGGCACGCGGGATGACGAGTGAAGTGCGGGAGATTATCGATGCGGGCGCCGCCTTCCTCACCGATATCGGGAGACATTTCGAGCGCACCTCAGCCGAGGCCGCCCAGCTCGGGTCCCCTGAAGCATACCGGGCCCTCGCCCTGCGTGCCGAACACCTGTCCGGGCTCACCTTCGGGCCCCAGGTCGAGGAGTTGCAGCGGCGTATCGAAGAACGTGCGCCGGATCCGGTGGCCCAAGCCTTTGAAGGGTGGATCACCCAGGGTGGGTTCGAGATCGTGGGCAACGCCATCCCACTCTACGTCGCAGAAATGCGCCAATACTGGCTCGCTCAGCAGGCCACGGGTGAGGAAACCATGATCACCATCACTCCCACCTCGCCGCACATCATCGCGCGGCGGGCGCAACTCGGGCGGGTTCGCATGCGCCGGCTGGTCATCGAGGCGCAGGGCCGGGCTTTGGACGACCAACTGGTCGGAGCCGTGGCGGGGAACTTCAAAGAGGCCGTGGAGCAGGCCTATTCCCGCGGAAATGGGGTTCTGGAGCGGGCACGGGCGGCTGGGTGATGAAGATTGAAATGAGAAACGCGACAGAATGGGCTGAATGATGGACGACGAAGAGCTCTTTACCCAGATGGGACTCATCCTCACGCAGCTGCGCTTTGCCCGGCGCGCCCTAGAGGACGTCGAGCGCAGTACGGCGCGCTACGGCGGTTTTGCCTTCGCCGGTGCGCTCTCCGAGGGGCCGCGCTTTGGGGAACCGCCGCTCCTGAGCGGTGCTCTGCGCGTATATGTGGTCAATATTGGCGACCTGACGCCCGGCAGCGGCCTCGGGGGCTTCGTCGAAGGACTCCTAGGAGGCATCGGGCGGTTCTTCGGAGGCCTCTTCGGCGGCATCGCGGGCGGCACCATCAGTGGGGTGCTCCTGCCTTTGATGATCGGGCAAATAGAACGGATCGTAACCACGATCGATCAAATCTTGAGCCGTCTGGGTCTGCGCGGGGCGGGGCGTCCCGCGGGGCGTCCGGAGGGGGCTGCGGCGACGCGAACCGAGGGAGGTGAGGGAGGAGGTGATCTCGCCTCCCAGCTGACCGCCATCCGGGAAACGGTGAACGCTTTTACCGCTTTGTTCCAGGCGGCAGGGGGAGAAACGGAGCGCGCGGCACGGACCTCGGCCCTTCCCACCACACCTGCAGGCGAGCGCTGGCTTGCCATGCTCCACAGCGCTCAGGGCGTGATCGCCGGCATCCTCCGGGTCGTGGAGGGCTTGACGTTGTTGCTCCCCATTGTCCTGGGAACCCTTGTGCTGTTCATTGCTCGGCTCGATGCCGTGAAGCTCGCCGTGGTGGAGATGCTGCAATTCATCATGCGCAACTTCTTTCTGCTGCGCGGCGTGGTCGTGGTGACGCTGGCCGACACGGCGGCTTTCGCGGCCAACCTCGCCGCTAATCTGCTGGGGATTCTTGCCGGGGCCGTAGAGCGCATCCTGAGTGCCGTATTCCGCATGGTGGGTCATGTGCTTGACGGCGCGATGGCGGCCCTCGGCTTCCTTGCCGGGGCTTTGCAGCGCACGGTCGATGGCATGCTGCGGTGGCTGGTGGGGACCTTGGGGGCGGTCTTGACGTTTCTCGGCGACCTGCGCGTGTTCCGCGTCCTGGTGCACGTCATCCGGATTCTTCCGGCGGTCTTGCCGCCTTTGTACGAACTCCTGCGCGGCCGATCGTCACCGCCCCTGACCCCGGATCAACTGCGGGACCTCCGAGAAGCAGCCCGGCTGCCAATCCCTGAACCGACCCGCCCCGGAACGCCGGGAGTGGCAATCCCCCCATTTCCGAACATAGCGGAAGCCCTCGTTCCGCCAACGCTGGTAGGGGCGCTGTCCACCGCTCTGAGCGACGCCGCCCGTGGCCTGACCGGTGAGGTCCGCAGCATCTTCGGCACGGCAGGCGGCGCCCTTTTCGGATTGGGCCGTGAGCTCAACGAAGCAGCGGAGCACGAAACCGAGGTTGCCGGCACTCGCCTGGAAACGAATCTGCGCCAGGTGGAGGCTCGTTCGGCGGATTTGGCCGAGGCGCTGAGCGCCGCCCAGCGCGCTGCCCAGCGGCGACCGGAGACCGGACTCGAAGGGATCGCCCGAGCCTATGAGCGATGGCTGGGGGGAGGCGGCTTGGAGCGTTTGCTGACACGCATCACCGAGGTTTTTCAACACACCTCGCCGGCAGAACCGGGTACGCTGCCTCGCCGCATCGCCGCCGAGGCGTCGGAGCCGGTTCGCGCCATGGTGGAGATCGAGAATGTGACCATCAGGATCGAGCCGCCCGCGCAAACGGGACGTCGCGAGCGGCCGGCCGAGTCTGAGCCCGAGCGGGCGGAGGTGGTCGATACGGGAACCTTGTGCCGGTTGCTGCGCGAATGGCACGAACTGAGAGAGCGCGGTTTCCGAATGGGGCCCGACGCCCTGTACGATCACCTGATTTCGGAACCGATCTTGACCAGCTGAGGCAGCGTCAGAGGAGGATGTTATGAGAGGCTATCTCGCCAATTGGATGAGCATTCCACCGCTGGTCTTTCGTTTTCAATTCAACCCGGACATGCTCCAGGAGAAGAAGAGCTACAAGTACGAGGAGGCTGCAAATTTCGGCAGTTGGGACTTCAACGAAACGGCAGCCGCTGCAGCCCAGAGTCAGGCGAATTGGTATCAGAAGTGGGTGGATGTCGGCCCAACGTTACTGGATACCAAACCCCTCGAACCAAAGGAGGGAGGGCAACGCACTTTCAGCATCGACTTCCCGCTGGATTCGCGCGTCTCCGGTGAGGGGATCGACCCGGAAACGGCGAATGCCTATGAGGGCAGTATCGAGCCGGACCTGGCCATCCTGCGCTCTTTCATGGTTCCCGCCCTTGACATCCCCGGCATGATCATCTCAGGCCTCAGTACCGCCGGGACCAGGGAGCGGGAGTGGTTCAAACCACCCCCCTGTACGCTGATCTACGGCGGACTGTCGGTGGAGTGCGTCATGGAGGACCTCAACATCAAGATCACTGCCTTCAATGACGATCACACCCCGCAGCGTGCGGAAATCAGCGTGACCTTGAAAGAGCAGACCAAGACGGTCCTGGCCCTCGGGCCCATCCTGGAAACGATCTCCCGCTACGTGGATGTCATGAAGAGCTACGCTCGGGAAGGCTTCGGCGAAGATTATGTGAACGTCCTTCCCGGTGTCGCCTCGGTTCGCCATATGTTTGAGATCTGACAGCGCCTTGGAGGTGGATATGCCCATCGTCAGCAGTTCCCGTTATGCCGGTGTCAAGGTCTACGAGGTAGTCGACAACACCGGCGAGCGGCACCCGACCCTGGAGCTGCGGCCGCCCACGCCTCCGACGCAGCGGGATCTCGCTTATCGCCACCTCGTTACGGGTGTGGAAGACCTGGAATACCTGGCGTGGCGCTTCTACGGCGACAGCCGGCAATGGTGGCGCATTGCCGAGGCCAACGCCCTGCGCTTCCCCCTCGACCTCGCACCGGGGATGTCCCTGGCCATTCCCAACGCGACGGACATCGGACGAGTTGTGCGCGACAGGAGGTTTTGACGGTGACCGACACTGCGCCCTATCATCGGGTAACGATTGAAGGGATCAACGTCAGTTCGGACGTTGTCACGGTGAGCGTCGAGGATCACGACCAGCTCATCGACAAGGCGACCATCGTGATGAGCGACCCGACGGAGACGACCGGCGAGGTGCCCCGTGAAGGCCACAGGGTCCTGGTCGATCTTGGTTGGAGTTCCGAACACGCGGTGTTGCTCGAAGGGGTTGTCTACAACGTGCGGGTGGATGCCCGCGGCACCGCGCGCCACTGGGTCACGATCACCGTCCTGGACCTGTCGTATCGTTTAAAGCGAAGGCCCACTCAGGCCACGCATCACGTCGGCGCCCTGAGCAGCATCATCACCCAGCTCGTCACCGGGGACCCGTCCCTCGGCATCAGCGTGGGACAGATTGAACCGGACCCCGACCCGGAATTCACTCAGCAAAGCCCGCTGCGCCAAACGCATCAGTCGGACTGGGATTTCATTCAGGATCTGGCGGGCCGGTACGGCTGTCGTGCGTTTGTCGAATACAACGATAATGCCTCACGCTTTTACTTTGTGCCGCTGGCCCGCCTGCTCCAAAGCGATCCGCTGGGCCGACTGAGTTACAGCGGCAACACCGGCCGGCTCATCAGCATCCGCTATGAGCGGATGGCGAGTGCCGCCGCCCCCATAGCAAGCGCCACGACCAGCGATCCGGCAAGCGGCTCAGCCACCAGCGCCGTTGGAAGCGCGCCGTCTCCCGAACCCGAGGCCATCCCCGGTTCCGCCGCGCATGCGCGCGCTCCGGGCGGCGGCACGCACCTGGATTGTGCCTTGCAAGTCACCGCGCTGGCCACGGGACGGCCCGAAGATCAAAGGCCGCAGAGTACCATCAGGGGCCTGCCCTCAGACCCGGCCCTCGTGCAGCGCGCCGTCTTCCAGGATCCAACCAACGTGCTCGGCCTGCGCGCCATAGGTGAGTGCGTGGGGACCGTGCAGCTGCGCGCCAAAGGTAAAGTCGCCCTCGACGGAGTCGCGGCCTGGGCCACCGGCGACTGGTACGTCCGCCAGGTGAATCACGTGGTCGGAGCCCCATCGAGTGGCCGACCCATGTATCGCAACAGGTTTTTGCTGACGAGGTGAAGAGATGATCCTGGAGGATCTTCGGCGCCATGCGGGCAAGTACTACGGGAAGTACAGCGGCGAAGTAGTCGACAATCGGGACGACGAGAACCAGGGTCGTATCATGGTCAAAGCACCGGCGGTCTTCGGGCCCGACTTGGAGGTTCGGGCCCGTCCCTGCCTCCCTTTCGGCCACTTCTATGTGCCCGCGGTCGGCAGCAGGGTATGGGTGGAGTTCGAGGCAGGGGATCCGCAGTACCCCATCTGGGTCGGAACCTGGTATCCGCAGGATTCGGCACCCCAGGAGGCGCGGCTCGACCCGCCCGAGAACCGGGTGATCCAGACCCCCTCCGGCCACACTATCGAGATTATGGATAAGGATGGTGAGGAGAAGATCACCATCAGGCATAAGGACAATTCCTTCATCACCATAGACAGCGACGGCAGCATCCTGATCTCCGATAAGGAGGGCTCTCACATCTACCTGAATGCCGAGGCCGGCGAGGCGACAGTTATGAGTAAACAAGGTCATCTGCTGACGATGAATGACAATGCCCTGGCTCTTGTCAACAGCGACGGCACCGCCTTCGACCTGCAGGGCAATACGGCGCGCATCACGGCCAGCACCATCCTGCTGGAGGCTTCCACGGTATCCCTCGGAGCCGGCGCGGACGATCAGGTGATCAAGGCAACTCAGTTCAACACCTTGTGGAACCTGGTGATGACCCACACTCATCCTTCGGCCATGGGTCCGACCGGCACTCCCCTGCCGCCGATTCTTCCCCTGGTGCCGCCTCAGCATTTTTCCGCGGCGGTCTTGGTCAAGTAGGCATAGAGAGATGAAACATGAGCAGGTGCAATTTTCCCGAACTACCCACCCTGGCGGTACCCATTCCCGCGATACCGGGCGTTCCGTCGCTCCCGACGCCCCCTGCACCGCCTTCTTTACCTTCACCCCCTGCTTTGCCGTCTCCACCGCCGCTGCCGACCCTGGCGGTACCCATGCCCGCCATCCCGGGTATCCCATCGCTCCCCAGCCGCCCCGCCCCACCCGCCTTGCCTTCGCTGCCACCGTTGCCTTCGCCGCCACCGTTGCCGGAGCTCGCCGTGCCCATTCCCGCCATCCCGGGCATCCCGTCGCCGCCGTCACTGCCGTCCCCGCCAAGCCTGCCGCAGTTGCCGGCCTGCCCGTTGGATTGAGATAAAGGAGGAATCCGCGTTGGCTCTGGACAAAATTACGCTTCAAACCACCTTGGAGACCAAGCTCAAAGAGAACTTCCAGAAAGGCGTTGAGGAAGAGTGGTCGAGCGACAAAGCCGCCGAAGAACTCGCGACGCTCCTGGCCGAAGCCATTCATGCTTACGTGAGCGCCGCGGAAGTGCAGGGCGTCACCACCACGGTAAAGGACGTCCCGGGCACGACCGTGATCGGCGCCGGAACGCAGAACAACGTGGTTCAACTCACCTAGGGAGTTTTTATGGCAGAGATTTCAGGCGTTGGCTTTCCATTTCGCATCGATCCCGATACGGGGGGAGTGCAGTGGGCCCATGGAAGCGACAAGCTTAGGCAGAATGTGCACCTGATCCTCAGCGTGCGGCAAGGCGAACGCCCGATGCTGCGCAACTTCGGAAGCATCGCCCAGGCCCTGGTGCACAATCCCAACGATGAACCCCTGGCGCGCCTTCTCCAGAAGCAGATCCAGGAGAGCCTGCTGGCCTGGGAGCCGCGCATCGTCGTGACCTCAGCCCGGGTGCAGGCGCTGGAAGGCGAACTGCAGCTGCACGTAACCTATCGCTTGGTGAACGAACCACGGGTAGATCAATTGATCCTGTCACTCGGATGAGGAACGAGCCATGACACAGACCCCGGCCATCGATTACACCAACAAGGACTATACCGCGCTCCGCCAGGCCATGCTGGAGCTTGCACGCTACCGGCTGCCCGAGTGGACCGATCACAGCCCAAGCGATCTGGGCGTGCTGCTCGTGGATTTGTTTGCCTACATGGGCGATATCGTTCTCTACTATCAGGATCGGATTGCCAACGAGAGCTTCCTGCACACGGCGGTGGAACGGCGGAGCGTGATGCATCTGCTGCGGCTCATCGGCTATGAGCTGCGTCCTCCGGTGAGCGCCGGCGCCGAGTTGGTGATGACCTTCAAAGTCCCCGTGCCGGGTTCTACGGTCGTGACGATTCCGACCGGCGCTGAATTCCGTTCGACCGTTCCCAAGGCCACCCCCCAGACCTTCGCCTATCTGGGACCATCGCTCACTATCGATCTCGCTTCGGATCAGGTGCAGCCGGCGGCGTCCGGACAGGTCTCCTGTCCTCTCCCGGTGTGGCAATGCCGGATGGTGGGGACCGAGGTCATCGGTTCTTCCACGGGAGAACCCAATCAGAGCTTCCTCCTCTCCCAAAGCCCGCTCATCCGCGACACCCTGAAGGTTGAGGTGCAGGAAGGCGCCGGCTGGGTCGCCTGGGAGCAGCGCGAGAGCCTGCTCTACCAGATGGGGACCGAGGGGCGCGTCCGGATTTCGAGTCCTGATGCACGAGACTATACCGTCCAGTACGATCAAGACGGCAAGGCCTATGTCATCTTTGGCGACGGCCTCTACGGACGTCGGCCTCCTTCGGGTGCCAACAACATCCGCGCGACCTATCGAGTGGGGGGCGGCGCCGTGGGCAATGTTCCGGCCGGGGCCATCAGCGAGGTGCTCACTTCCATTCCCCATCTGGTTGCCGTCACCAATCCGAAAGCTGCCGGCGGCGGTGAGGACGCGGAATCGGCTGAACATGGGGTGAGCTTCGGTCCGCTGGCGTTCCGCTCGGGTCAGCGGGCCGTGACCCTTAGCGACTACGAAGGGCTCGCTCATAAAGCCGGGGGCGTGGCCAAGGTGCGCGCCCGTGCCGTCGGCTGGAACGATATCGAGCTCTATGTGGCGCCCCAGGGCCGTTGCTGTCAGAGCCTTCCCGAAGGGCTGAGACGGCGCCTGACGGCGTTTTTTGAGGAGAAGCGCATGGCCGGCACCTTTGTGCATATTCTGGACGCACCTGCCGTGCCGATCGACGTGACCGTGGAAGTCACAGGGGATGCCCGGTATTCGGAACAAAGCGTCCGTCAGGGAGCTCTCGATGCTATCGGAGCACTGCTGGCTTTCGAGAACGTGGATTTTGGCCAGTCGATCTACCAGAGCGACTTGTATGCAGCTCTCGACCCCGTGCCCGGCATCCTGGATGTGGCGCTAAGACGGTTTCGCCGCCAGGACGCCCCCGCCATCTCCATCGAAGAGCGTCTGCAGGAGTTGAATCTGCCGCCCTTCGGGCAATTGCCCGAGTTCCTGCAACAGGCCGTGCTGACCCAGATGACTACCGAAGGGCGGGTCGAGCTCGATGACCATGAAATCCCCATGGCCGGGACAATCGAGGTAGTTGTCAAGGTGGCCAGCCGATGAAAGTCAAAGACTTCAAAGCAGAGGCGGACATCGTCGGCCAGCGCATCCGCATCTCATGGACCTTTGAACCTGAAGGCTCAGAGACTGTTGCCGACGTCCCGCAGGTGCGCCTGCGTCGCAAGCTTCGCGACTTCGAGTTTCCTCCTCCCGCCGCTGTCGACCCCTTTCTCGTCTATGACAGTACGGCCTTCCCCCCGGTCCCGGTGCCCGGAGTCATCGATGTCACTGAACTCCCCGGCTGGGAAGTTCTGGAGGCTGACGGGAAACACGTGTACTCGGCAACCTCGGTGGCCGGCTATTTCTTCGGACGCCGCCAGGAGATCATGCGCCGCACGGTGGCAACAACTTTCGATGAGGTCGGGATGCCGGTGAGTCGGTGGGTGGAGATTCTGGACCAGGGCGGCCAGCCATTCCACCTGGAACCGGGCAGAACCTATTACTATGACTTGTCCGGCCTCTCGCTTCCGCTGGCAGCCGACGCGAACGGCACCCGCAGTACCGCCATCGCCGGGGAGCATTACGGATGGAAGCGCGACGACGAATCGTTGCGACAGGGACGTCTGCCATCCAGTCACAGACTGTACGATTTACTGCCGGCCATCTATAAACGTCAAGACACGGTTCTGCGGCCCGTTACGGCCGGTTCGGATTCGGTCCCGGAGGCCGCGTCGGGTGCCGGCCAGCTGCGTCGGTTTGTGGATGTCTTCGGAGCGGCGGTCGACTCGCTCCGTGGTTCCGCCGAAAACCTGCTGGGTCTCCTGGACCTCGATGAAGGGGGCGCCCGCTTCCTTCCCCTGCTCGCACGCTGGATCGGCTGGAACCTGAGCCAGACCGAAGCCATTCCCCTTCACCGCAATGAGATCAAGAGTGCTCCGCGCCTTTACTGGAGCATCGGCACAGCGCCGGCTCTCCGAACCATCGTGACCCGCTACAGCGGTTGGTCCACCCAGGTAGCGGAATTCGCACAGCATATCGCTCGATCCAACCATGCCCCCTACTACCATATTCTGCTCACGGTGCAGCAGTCGGGAGGCCCGTGGGGCAGTCCTGCGGATGCGGCGCGGGTGCTTGGCTTCGGAGACGGCAATCGGGAAGCGAATGGCACGGGGTCGGCTCCCGCCGTGCTCACCGGGACCGTGGCAGAGCCTTTCCGATTGCAGCCTGGGATGGAGATCGAAATCGGGCTGGACGGGGAAAGTCCTGTCAAACTGCGCTTCGCCGAGGCTGATTTCGCCGACCTTTCGGCGGTACGCGCCGAGGAAGTCGCGACCGTGATCAATGCTCGGCTGCCTTATGTACGCGCAGGTGTCACCGTGGGCGGCATGCTCACTCTCTCCAGCACCAGCGTCGGGCCGGAAGCGGCAATTTCGGTGGAAGCCTCCCACGCCGGTCTAATCTCGCTCGAAGGGGCACCCGCCGGTCGCTTGAGCGCCCTCGTGGATCAACAGGGGCACCTGCGTCTCTTTTATGAAATGCGGGATCGCCCTGGACCAACGGCAACTTCGCTCGAAGCCTACTCCGCCGGCAGCGCCGCCCGGCAGCGCTACTCCCAGAGCCGGATCCACTACAAGACTTACGTTGTAAACGAGTGGCGGGATTCGCTGGCAGCACCCATCGGAAATGAAGTGGCACAAGGGCGGCCGTCGTGTGTGGAACTGGCGGATGGGCGTGTGTGGCTTGCCTGGGTCGAAGCGCCCGACACCGCCCGCAGCTGCTTGCGGATCGCCCTCGGTACCCCGGCTCCCGAGCAGCCGGCGAAGCTTTGCGGCCGCCGCTCCGGGCCGTTTCCCCTGACTCCCGGCACCGTATTGACCCTCAAGGGCAATTGGCCCACCGAATCTTTCACCGTTAATGCAGGTGACTATGCCAACCCGACCCTCGCCTCCACGGCGGAGGTTGTCGCGGCGATCAACTCGCAGCTTTCCAACGTCATGGCCTCCCCCCTGTTCGATGGGTCGCTGGCACTGGAGACGCTCTCAAAGGGACCCACCGCGCGCCTCGAGGTAGACCTCAGCCACTCGACTGCTGCCCGCTCACTGGGTTTTGCGGAACAATCCGGTGCGCAACGGGGTTCATGGAACGAGGAGATTCAGTGGTCGGTCGTGCAGGAGGTGCCTGAATTGAGACCCGGACGCCACACCGATCCCGCAGCGGTGCGCGATCCGGCCGGCGGTATCCGCCTCTTCTGGAGCGAACACAGGGAGCGCACCTGGCACCTCAGCACGCTTCACTGGGACGAATGCTACCGGGTGGCCACTGCGGGTGGCGTCAGCATCTTTGCCGGAGGAGTATGGAGCACCATCACCATGGCCGACGGCCTGCCCCATGACGACGTTCGGGCCGTGGCCGTGGATGCTGAGGGATCGGCCTGGTATGCCACGGCCGGCGGTGCCGCCCGCCGGCGCCCGGACGGGACCTGGCTGGTAGTCGATATTGGAAGCGGCCTGTCCAGCAACGATATCCGCAGCGTTGCCGTTGGTCCCGACGGCTTGGTGTGGCTGGCATCAGGCGCCGGCGTGGATGTTTTCGATCCTGCCGGTGGCACGATCACAACGTACACCGCGGGGAGCGGGCTGGTCGACAACGATGTGCGAGTGGTTGCCGTGGAACGGGACGGCGGGGCCTGGTTTGCCACGGCGGCGGGCCTGAGCTTCCGGACCCGGTACGGTCAGTGGCAGAGCTTTGACAGCAGCGATTTTCTGCCCAGTGACGACGTGCGTTCGGTAACCTTCGGTACCGAAGGGTCCGTGTGGGTCGCCACCGCCAACGGCCTCGCGCAGCGGGACACAAGCGGCGGCTGGAAGATCTTCCGAGAGGAAGACGGGCTTCCCGGCAACGATGCGCGCGCACTGGCGGTGGCACAGGACGGCGCGCTGTGGGTCGCAACGGCGGCCGGATTAGGTCACCGGGACAGCAGCGGTACGTGGCGGCAGGTCACGGCCACCAGCGGCCTTGCCGGCAACGATGTGCGCTGCGTAACGGTTGGTCCGGACGGAACGGTGTGGGTGGGTACGCCCGAAGGCCTGAGTGTGCGAAGTACCGCAGGAACCTGGACCCATGTCGATCAGAGCGCCGGTCTGGCCGACGACGGGGTCCGTGCCGTTCATGGCCCATGGTCGGCACCGCTGGAACTTGCCGCCGGCGACGTCAGCCACCTCGAACCATGCGCGGTGGTGGATGACAGCGACCGCACGTGGTTGTTCTGGTCACGGGAACAGGAACCGGGCAGCGGACGGGACCATTGGCTGGTGCAACGGCGTGTCTACAATCCGGCATCGTGGACCTGGGAGCCCGAGCAAGCGGTGACGACTACACCGGCAAGCGGCAGGGCGAGCGACCGTGAGCCAATGGCCATGACCGTCAGCGGCTCGGGACCGCGCGTCTTCTTTTCGTCCGACCGGGGTGGCGGCCGCAATCTGTGGTGGGTGGATTTGAACGCTGCCGGGACGGCTTCAGCACCCGCCGGCCTTACAGAGAGCCCGGCGATCAGGCGTGCTCCCGCTGCGGTGACCGGTAGCGACGGATCGATCCGGTTGTTCTACCGCAGCGACGGCAACCTGCCCCTCTCCCAGCTGGGTACCGGGCAGTCGAAGCCGTCGAGCCCTTTTGCCGATATGCTCCGCAGCGAATTCCTCGGTAATGCCGCCACCCTGCGCCGCAATGCCGGAACGACGAGCGCCCGGTTGCTTCACCTCGCGCGCAATGTGCAACGCCGTATGTGGGGCGATCTGCTTTGCTACACTCCCCAAAAACCGCGCGGCAATGCTGACCAGCCCTTGCAGCCCGATGAGCTTTACACGCGCGGGACCCTCGGCCTGTACGTCAGTCGCGGTCGATTCGGCCGTCCTTTGACGCGTCCCAACGTCGATCGTCTGAACCAGCTTCTGAGCGAGTTCCTGCCCATCAACATGAGGGCCGTGATCATTCTCGTGCCGTCGGTCTACACCGAGTATGTCTACGGAGACGGCCATGACATCGAGGAAATGTACCGGGACCTCTACCCCAACGTGGAGGTGTACACCGGATTGGTAGATCGCTACGCCGCGGCGCTGCCCGATTGGATGCGGTTGCTGTCCAATATGGTAGACCACGTCTCGGCGGACCCCACCGACTTAACCACGCTGCGGCGGCGTACCTACTTTCCCAAACCGCAGTAAAACGTGGACGGCAAGGAGGAGACAATGGCTGTGACGGAAACCCTCACCGCGGGTCTACGTGGCATGTTTCGCGACGTGCTGCGCGATGCCGCGGGCAGGCCGATCTGGCAAAGCGCCTGGCAGAGCAATGCGATCGTCGCCGACTGCCGTCGCTTATTGGCGGCGTTTATGCACGGACCGCCAACCGTTTCTCTCGGGGTCGTGGGTTTGCTGGTCGGCGCCGGACTTGACACCTGGGACACGAGCGGGCCGCCGCTCCCGAGCGGCAACGAAACATCGCTCATCGATGCGCACCCCTTCCTGGTGCCCAGTTCCCAATTGCAGCTGGACTACCTGGACGGCACAACGGTTTCGGCATCCCCCACCAACCGCCTGCAAATCGTGGCCTCCCTCGGTCCCAATGTTCCGACCTGGCCCGACCCCTATCACACGACGGGCAACTTGCGTGAGTTCGGATTGGCGGCCGAGCTGAATGGGGTTCCGGTGTTGATCAACTACGTGACTCATGCGGTGATCGCCAAGGACCCGACGAGTACCCTTGACCGCACCATATGGCTGGTCTTTTAAAAGCGGAGAACTATCATGGCTGTCATATCTCCTGATACTTTCAACCCCCTGAAACGCTACGTTCGTGTGCGCCTGCAACAAGGCGTGCCGATCGTAGATGCGGACTGGAACGAACTGGATGACGTGCGGCAGTTCGAGCTCAGAGCCTACCTCAAGTGGTTTGTCGGGGACGGCATCCCGGAGGGGAACGACGGGTTCCGGATCGACGGCAGCGGCGCCCTCGCCAACGACTTCACGATTCGCGCAGGAGTTCCCGCCGCCCCGGCCGGTACGGACAATGTTGAAAAAGGACTGAGCTATGCGGGGCGTTGTGTCGTCGACGGTCTGGACGTGATCATCGACACATCCGTCGACTTCAGCGCACAACCTTTGCACATCACACAGGCGGGCTCCGCGGCTCTCGCCGCAGCCTGGGGGGTACCGCAGATCCTGGCCCTCGCTTTCCCCCCCACGAATTCCACGGTCACGGTCTACCTGGACGTCTGGCATCGGCAGGTGACGCCCACGGAGGAGCCGACCCTGGTGCACCCAGGGCTGGGGACGGAGAGCTGCGCGCGACTGCGGCGCGAGTGGGCCGTGCGCGTGCGCGATGGGGCGACAACCCCGGCGTCGGCTGACGCGGACTTCCTGGCAGGCCACAGCTACTACGCCCTGGCCCTCATCAGCCGCAGTATGGGCGACCCCATCGTGCGGCCCGGCAACGTAACCGATCTGAGGGAGCGCCGGCTCCTGGTGCCGCCGGCCAACCTCATTACGGACCTCCTGGGCGTTGCGCCGCAGGATTATCGACGGGGTCTGGGACGTCCCGCCATCAGCCTGAGGGAAGCGATCAATGCCCTGCTGCGGGGGGAGCTCCCGGCCACGCCCGACGCGGCCATCATGCCGGCGCCCGGAACCGACCTGCTCAGGCGTGGGATCGTCTTTGACGCTGCCAACGGGATCGTTACCGTCTGGAGCTCAAACCGCGATGCTGCTGTCCATCAGGTGTTCGCCGCCCGGCTCGACATCGATAACACGGCCACCGGGTTTGGAAGTCTGCAGCAGGTGACCTCCGGAGGCGGACCGTACGATGACCGCCGACCTCATGCCATCGAACTGCCGAACGGCGAACTGATCGTCGCCTACCAGTCCGGACTGGGAGCCTCGACAGACGTCTTCTTCAAGCGTGCACCATTGTCCGGTCTGGCTGCCGCCGCTGAAGTGACCATCGCCAACACGGCCGCAGTGGCTGAGACGAATCCCTTCGTGATCCACCTGGGAGGGACGGTGACGATTTTCTTTCATCGCGCTGCCCCGACCAATGCCTGGCGCTACCGACGCTATCAGGTCGCAACGAAAACCTGGACCGATGACCCCGACCAGCAGCTGTCGGCCCAAGTGGCGACGACCGCCGACTTCCATGCGGTGTCGGACACCGCAGGCAAGATCTGGGCAGGATTTCGCTCAGGGGCCAACATTCATGCCCTCTGCTTCGATCCGTCCTCCGGGAATGTGACCAACGCCCAGACGCTCGATTCCGGCACCGGGAATGACGTGAACCCGTTCCTGCTCGCCGATTCACATGGTGATCTCTGGATGTTCTGGAACTCACCGGCGGGCCTTTACGTCACCCGCTTCACGGCGGGCGCATGGCAGGCGCCGCAACAGGTTCTGAACACTCAGGCCGGGGATACACAACCCTCCACGGTCGAAGACGGTGACGGCGCCCTGTGGCTGTTCTGGACCCGCGGCACAGCCCCCAACCGCGACCTCTACGCCATGCGCCGGAATCCCATCACAGGAGGATGGGGCCAGCCACGGCAAGTCACGTTGGCGACGGGAGAAGACACCATGCCAAGCGCTTTCAGTCCGCAGGAAGGCGTGGTCTGGCTCTTCTGGACCAGCGACCGGGACGGGAACCTCAACCCCTACTACAAACGCATCGTCACCCTCGTTTGAGAGAAGAAGGAGCAGCCATGCCAGACCCTTATCTATCCCCGTCAACGGTCGCCGCCACGGCATACACCATCCATAATTCCAACAACGCCATCGTCGAGCTCCGATTGCCGCTTGAAATCGGGGAGTCCAAGTCCTTCAGCGTGCGCTACCCCAATGCCGCCGCGGCTATGCAGGTGGAGTTGAAAAAGACGGACGGCATCCCTTCTGCTCCTCTCGCCTTGTTGCCCGGTCCGGTGAACACCACCTTGGGAGGCCGTACCGTCACGGCCAGCACCACTTCCGCAGGAGCTGATGACACGCTGCTCTCCTGCACCATCAGCTTCGATGGGAGCGCAACGGATAACTGGGAAGTCAGGATCTCGGGGCTGGCCGGTGGTCTGTGCGAATTTGGCCAGGCCGAGAACAATACGAGCGAGACGATCACCCGCATCATGTCAGATCCGGTGGCGAGCTTCACGATAACTCCCGTAACGCTGCCCGGACCTTCCGTGAAAGAGAGCACCGCGGTGACCCTCACGGCGAGTCCGGCAACCGGCCCTCCACTGCAACCCACGGTGGTCAAGATCGTAGCGGCGCCACTCCCCACCGCATCTTACAGCTGGACGTCCACGGGAGGTGTGGCCATCAGCGCGCTGCCGGCCTGCGGGAACAGCCAGAATCAGGTTTTTACGGCACCCGGCGTGTACGGAAACACGATCATCTCACTCACTCTGAAAGCATGGTTCGACAGCCCCTGCCCCACCATCGGATTCCTCAACACCACGAACGTCCAACCGCTCACCATCACGCCTCGAACGCAACACCTCATGATCGTGCTCGATCGCACGGGGAGCATGTGGGGTCAGAAATGGGACAATGCCAAAGCGGCCGTGCGGATGCTGCTGCAGCTTTTCGCGAGCCTGCGCAGTGGGGTCTCTACCGACGACCGCGTCGGCCTGCTGGCGTTCGAAGACCACCAGTGCACGTGGCACATGGCTCCTCGGGATGCCGGCATCCAAACGCTCCTCGCCCTCGGAACGCCCGCCACCGCCGACAGCCAGGCGTGCCCGCTCGATATGGGAGCGCCGGGTGACTGCACCCCCATAGGCGATGCCCTCATCGCCGCAATGGAGAGTCTGAATGGACTCAGCATTGCCGATGAACCCCGTTTCACCATCATCCTTGCCACTGACGGTATGGAGAATAGCGGAACGGTACGCGTGGACGTCAATACCACAGCCCCGGGATACGTGCAGAACTTCTCGACTGCGAAGTCCACCTATCCCAATGTCAACAATCGCATGCGGCTCTTTACCGTCGGGATCGGCCAGGACACCGAAGTGTCGAGTCAGGTGCTGGCAGCACTCGCCGCCCAGGGCCAGGGAATGTTCAGGCTGATCCAGAGCCCGGATGATATTGAAAGCGGGATTGCGCAAATGATGACCCTGGGGGAGCTGGAAACGCAGGTCGTGACGCCCGCTGCCGGGCCGACCTCGGCCGATCCCAGTCCACCCGCAACGCCCTGCCGCTATTTCACCCTCAATGCCATGGAACACCGGCTGTGCATCATCGTCAAGCGACCGGACCCTCCGGGAGCCGGCGATACGCTGACGATCTCCAGGCGTGACCAGTTCGATGCGGGAACCAATACTTTTCAGGGCCAGTTTACCGACGAACCGCCCGTGGGCGGGGTGAGACAATGCCCAACCCACCTTTTTGCCACCATCGACCTGGCGGCCTTGTACGGAGGCGATGCCGGCAACGTGCCCAAGACCGAATGGCGGGTGACCCGAAGCTCGGGTGGAGCCGTGGTGGATGGCGAAATCATGGTCTTTGTGGACCTGTACGCGAAAGCCGAGGTCCGCTTCGACAAGACCACCTACGGCACCGGCGATACGATGGTCGTCACGGCGCGCGTTCGCGCGGGCGGGGAACCCATCAGGGGTGCGCGAGTGACCGTTGAACTCGCCCGCCCCGGGGAATCGCTGGGCACCTTTCTTTCCGGCTATGTGCCACAATATGGGAGCATTGCGGTGCCAACACATTTTGCTGGAACTGCATCATCCTCCGGAGGTGACCCGCCCGGTGCGAAGGCGGCGATCTACCAAATGCTGCTGAGGCAGCGGGACTGGGAGCACCTGCCGGTCCTGACGCCACCATCCATTTTCACGGACGGCACCAACCGGCTGTTCGACGACGGCGCTCACCAGGACGGATTGCCGGATGACGGCAACTACGCCAATATCTTCCAAGGCCTCGACAAGGAGGGAACCTATACCTGGCGCTTCACCTGCGAGGCCACCCTGCCTGATGGGAGTCCCTTCCGACGTCAGGTCACCCTCTCGCAGTACGTAGGGATAACGTTCGATCCGCTGAATTCCGACCTCATCTTTCAACGCGACGCCAGAGCGCCCTCAGGGTGGTCTGCCATTCAAGTCATCATTTTACCGCGCGACGCCAAAGGGGAATTGCTCGGACCATTCCAGGCCGCCGACATCGTCTTCTCGGCCACCACCGGGCGCTTCTGCACCGCGGAGGAACTTGGAACCGTGACCGACGGCATCGTCTTCACGGCATCCGACGGTGCGGCGATCATCAGCCACTACGATGGGCGCTATTCGCGCAAGCTCCTGTATCAATCGGGCGAAGTGCCGATCCTCAATGTTGCGGTTCAGGGAAGACCCTTTCCACCGGTGCCGGTGGGGTCGGGTTGTCTGGGAACCTTGTTCAGACTGGTCTACGAGGTAATGCGCCGGTTGCTGCGGCTGATCCTGCGTCACTGAGTGACAGTCCAAAAATAAACATGCCATCTTGTAGGTGGGCTGTGCCCACCGATGGCGCAGCAGGCAGCAGGTGGGCACTACGTTGTTGTTATCCTCGATAAGGTTGAAAATCTTCATTTTGCTCGTGCCCTGCTCGTTGGGTTTCGTTGCCACTCAACCCAACCTACGGTCCAGCTCGCTTTGCGAGGAA
>CAYOTD010000007.1:0-2346 GCA_964406685.1 uncultured Solibacteraceae bacterium
CGGGTAGTCGACCTCGTCGGGATCGCAGTTGGTGTCCAGGATGGCGATCACCGGGCCGGCGAAGTCGGCCCGCGCGGCCGAGGCGTGGTGCCTGGACAATCTGGCGGCCCCGGTGGCGGGACTGCCGCCGGAGCGGAAGATCCATGTTCGCCTGGAGGTCCGCCAGGCCGAGATGCGCGATGGCAAGCCGGTGTTGAGCGATCCGGGCCTGAGCCTGACCGGCCTGGTCGAGATCTTCAGCCGGCCGGCCCGGGCCAACGAGGCGCGCTGGGCGGTGGAAACCGGGCCGCTGAGCCTGGACGAGATCGGAAGACCACCCCGCGGCGCGGGATTCAAGTGAACCGGGTTCGCAACCGGCTGATCGTGGCCTTCACCGTGGCCACCCTGGCGCCGCTGGCGGCCACGCTTTGGATTACCGACGCGCTGTTCGAGCACAGCCTGAGCTATGGCAGCACCAGGGAACTCGACGACCTGTCGCGGGCGCTCCAGCAGACCGGCCGCGATTACTACCAGCACGTGCGCGAGTCGCTCCGCGCTTCGGCGGGAACGGGCCGGCTGAAACCCGAGCAGTACACGGCCTCCGATCGGGCGGCGTGGCCCGCCCGGATCGCCGAGTTCTGGGAAAGCGGTGAGGCCGAGAGTTTCATGCTTTCCGAACCCGGAGGCGAACGCCTCGATTACCTCATCCGGCGGCCGGATGGCGTGCTCCGCTATTCCGAGAAGCTGGGCGAGGTAGGAATGACCCGGCTGTCGGAACAGTACAAGCGCGCCCGTGCGCGGGTGGAATCCGCCGCAACGCGCGACCTGCGCCGCGGATTCACGCTGACCTTTGCTCTGCTGGCGGCGGCGGTGTGGCTATCCGCCCTGGCCGTGCTCGTCTACTCGGCCTATCGCATCAGCCGTCCCATTCAGCGCCTTACGGAGGGACTGCGGCAACTCGCCTCGGGCAACCTGGCCGTGCGCCTCGAGGGCGCGGGCGACGATGAGGTGGGGCAGGCCATCGCGGCTTTCAACCGCACGGCGCGGGAGCTGGAGGAAAGCCGCCAACGGCTCGTTTGGCTGACGCGGCTGGAAAGCTGGCAGGCGCTGGCGCGCAAGATGGCGCACGAGGTCAAGAACTCGCTGACGCCCATCCGGCTCACCATGGAAGAGGTGGTCGCGCGGCGCGATGCGGGCGACCAGGCTTTTCTCGAGCAGGCGGCCCAGATTGTCATCGACGAAGTGGCGACCCTCGAACGCCGTGTGCGTGCCTTTTCGGACCTGGCCGCGGAACCGCCCGTGCGCCCCGCCGCGCTCGATCTCAACGCGCTGGTGGCCGACCGCATCGCGCTGTCCAGGACGGCGAACCCGGAGGTCGTCTACACCATGCGCCTGGCCGACGTCCGGCCCTGCGCGAAGGCCGACGCCGACCTGGCCAAGGGCTTGCTGACCAATCTGCTGGACAACGCCGCCCACGCGGCCGGGGCCGGCGGCGCCGTGCTGGTGGCGACCTCGATCGAGGCAGACAGGGCGGCGGTCGAGATCCACGATTCCGGCCCGGGGCTGAACGAACAGGCGCGCGAGACGCTGTTCGAACCGACCATCTCGTTCAAGAAAGGCGGCATGGGCCTGGGGCTTTCCATCGCTCGCAAGAGCGCGCTGCTGATGGGCGGTGATATTTTGCTCGTGAAGGGAGAGTTGGGCGGAGCGGCGTTCCGCGTCGTGCTGCCCGTGGCCAATGGCGCGCCGGCGCATCCTGATCGTTGACGACGAAGAGAACATCGGCCGTTCGCTCAAGATGATCCTGGAGCACGCCGGCTACGAGACGGTGGTGTGCCGGTCGGCGGAGGAGTTCCGCGCCCGCACCGGCCGCGCCGACGCCTACCTCATCGATGTCAAGCTGCCCGACGGCAACGGAATCGACCTGCTGCGCGCCCTGCGGCAGTCCGACGACCGCGCTCCCGTGGTGATGATCTCCGGCCACGGCACCATCGCCGACGCGGTCGAAGCCACCCGCGCCGGGGCCTACGACTTCCTGGAGAAGCCGCTGGGCCGGGACCGTGTGCTGCTGGCGCTGAAGAACTCCCTCGAACAGGCCAGCTTGCGCGATGAGAACGAGAGGCTGCGCGAGCTGGTCGGCGCTGGCGCGCGCATGATCGGTTCAAGCCCCACGTTTCAGCAGGTAGTGGAACAGGCGGGTATGGCGGCGCGATCGGACGCGCGCGTGCTGCTGACCGGGGAATCGGGCACGGGCAAAGAACTGCTGGCCGCGCACATCCACAACAACAGCCCGTTTGCAAGCGGTCCGTTCGTCAAGGTCAACTGCGCGGCCCTCCCCACCGAGTTGATCGAGAGCGAACTGTTCGG
>CAYOTD010000007.1:2356-20730 GCA_964406685.1 uncultured Solibacteraceae bacterium
CGGCCACGAGAAGGGCGCCTTCACCGGAGCCGTGGCGGCGCGAAGGGGCAAGTTCGAGCTGGCCGACGGCGGCACCATCTTCCTGGATGAGGTCGGCGACCTGCACGCCGCGTCGCAGGCCAAGCTGCTCAGGGTCTTACAGGAGGGCGAGTTCCACCGCGTGGGCGGCGAGCGCATCATCCGCGTGTCGGTGCGGGTGGTGGCGGCCACCAACCGCGACCTGGGCGAAATGGTCAAGCAGGAGAAGTTCCGCGAGGATCTCTACTACCGCCTTTGCGTTGTGCCCATCCGCGTGCCGCCTCTGCGCGAGCGCCCGCAGGACCTGAAACCGCTGGCCGTCTATTTCCTCGAGGATTTCTGCGCGCGCAACAACTTCAAGCCCAAGACGTTCGACGATGGCGTGTACCCGGTCTTGGAAAGCTACACCTGGCCGGGCAACGTGCGCGAGCTGCGCAATACGGTGGAGCGCATGGCGATCCTGACGCCCGGCGACCGCCTCCCGGTCGAGTCGGTGCCGGTCGAGATCCGGCTCCAGCGTAGCGCCTCACCCAAGTCGAGCTTGCAGGAGGCGCGCGAGACGGCCGAGCGCGATCACCTGATGCGCGTGCTGGAACAGACCGACTGGAACGTCTCCGCCGCCGCCCGCGCCCTGGGGCTGGAGCGCACCAACCTGCACAAGCGCATCCGCGCCCTGGGGCTGACACGCGGGAAGTCGTAGCCGGGGTGGCGGTCTACCCCGGGCAAGAACCCTGCGCTATTGTGAAGGTATGACTGGCCTGCTTGAGGAAGCACTCAGGCGCGTGGAATCCCTCTCCCGAGAGCGGCAGGACGCCATCGCGTCCCAGAATGTGGAGACTCTGGACGACGAGGAAGTCTGGGAGCGGAGCTTCCGGGAACGGCCGGAGCGGCTGCGGGCGCTGGCTGGCGAAGCACTGGACGAGCACAGGCGCGGTGAGACGCGCCCGCTCGACGAACTGATCGGATGAAGTCGTTCACCTCTACTCCGTCCGCATCGGCCTCGGATACCGCGCTTTGGGTCAGGTCAACGGCTCTGACATCGTCTGGTTCTGGATCGGCCCTCACGCCGACTACGACAAGGCGATCTGAGGGCGCGCCGCGCTGCGTCATTGCTTCTTGCGCGGGGCGCGCTTAACGGGCACGCGGCGCGGGCCCGGCAGGTGGGCCTCGAGCAGGCGCTGGAAGAGCTGCTTCTCGGCTTCGGTGGCCACGCGGAGGAAGTTGTCGGGGCGCTTGAGCAGGACGCGGTCCAGTTCGGCCATCCATTGCAGGCTGGGTCCGGCGGGGTAGTCTTCCAGGTCCTTGGCAAGCTCTAGCGCCTTGCGGAAGTCCGGGATGGCGCGGTAGTTGCGTAGCGCGTCCTTGCGCAGGCCGAGCTTCTCGTAGATCTCGGCCGCCTTCTGATGCTGGCCCTGGGCTTCGTAGCACTGGGCCAGCAGCTTCGGGCGGCGGCCCCCTTGCGAACGCTCCAGGATGACCATCGCCGCGTCGGGATGGCCGGAGGAGATCATGGCGTCGACCGCCTTCTCCTCGATCTCGCGCAGCCGCTGTTCGGCGCCGGTCACCTGGAAGAAGTGGTAAGCGAACGGCAGGCGGGAGAGCGCCGACGGCGCCCAGGGGTGCTCCACCGCGGCGGCCTCCAGCAGGCGGAGCCACGCCTGGGCGCGCGCGGCGAATTCCACCACCATCCAGCTTTCCAGGCTCGCGTGGCAGCGTTCCAGTGCCAGAAACGCGCTCGTCACAACTTCACCGAGCGGTCGGTCGGGTGGATGGTGTTCGAGAACTCGCGCCGCCAGGATGGCTTCCGCCAAGGAATCACGTCCGGCCCGCCGTGCGCTGTCGAAGGCTTCTTTGTACAGGTTGAGCTGGCCCAGGACGGGGGAGAGCTTCGCCTGGCGGAAGGCGAGGCAGAAAGCCACCTGCGCCAGAGTCAGATGGGCGGACCGTTTCTCGTTCTCGTCTCCCGGCGCGGCCAGCGCCACGGCCTGCTTGGCGCGTGTCCATGCCATGTCGGGCTTCGCGTCGAGGAACTGGCGCGCATCGGCCTCACAGAGCCGGACGCGCTCTTCGCGGTCGAGCAGTTCCTCTTCGAGCGTCTTCAGCAGGACCTCCGGGATCACCGGGGAGATCTCGGTCCCGCGGCCGGCGCGGTTCAGGAACCACGCGCTGGCTGCGGCGGCCCTTTCCGGCGGGTTGACGTCGAGGAAGAACAATCGCTCGGTCGGCCGGCTGATGGCCACGCGAAGCTGATCGATGGCCAGCCGGCGGGTGAGCGGCTCCACCTGGTGCGATCGGCGCAGGCGCTCTTCGTCGCGCAGGATCAACTCGAGGTGCCGGCCCGGATCGAGGGCGCAGACGGAGTGGAAATCGAGGCCCTTGGCTTCCGAAACGGTGAGGACTCTGTGCCGCAGCTCTTCCGGAATCCACTCCGGCAGCGTGTCGGCCAGAGATACCACGGCCAGCCCCTCGCGCTCCGACAGGGTTGTCAACAGAGAGTCGAGATCGGGCCCCGGCGTGGCGGCGCAGTACAGGATCTGGTCGCTGGCGTCTTCGTCGATCTCCGCTTCGCTGGCGCCGCTCGGCCGGTCCTGCTTGGCGATGCTGGTGTACAGGTCCCAGGAGGCGTTGACCAGAGTGGCGATGCGGCGCGGGCTGCGCAGGTTAACGCCCAGGCGGAACTCCAGGGGGCTTTCCAGCTTGAAGTGCAACAGGTCCTGGAACCAGCCCCACTCGAAGTCGGTGGGCCGAACGGTCTGCGCTTCGTCGCCGGCCGCCAGAAGGGAAACCGGCCGTCCCAGGCGTTTTCCGGCGGCGGCGGCGAACTGCACGACCAGCCAGGACTCCAGCGGGGTCAGGTCCTGCGCTTCATCCAGCGCGATGCAGTCGAACTCCAGCAGCTTGCGTCTTGCGAGCGTCTCGGCGAGGTCGCCGTTGAAGGCGGCTGCCGCCTGCCAGGCCAGCAACAGCTCGGGGAAGTAGTGCTCGAAGAACTCCTGGCCCTCACGCCGGATGAGCGTGCCCACGACTTCACCAAGCGCGTCGCAGGCTTCTCCACCCACCACCGGGCGGCGCTGCTCGCGATAGGTCCGCTCCGGCAGGCGCGGCCCCGTGCAGGGACCGAACCGGCCGATCTGCACCGGCAGCGCCGCGCCGACCAGGTGGGCGTGGATCTCATCGTAGAGGGCGCGGCGTTCGTCCACCCACGGCCCCAACAGCCGCGGGGGCAACGAGGCTAATTGCTTCAGGAACTGCTTGCGGCTTTCGGTTTCCGGCACACGCGGCCTGGTGGTTTCGGTAAGCTCGCGCACGAAGTCGGAGAACGTGACCACGCGGAAGCTGCGATCGGCGGGCGCCAGGCGCCGGAAGTGGGCCTGGGCCAGGGCGGCCAGGTCGCGCGAATAGGTGACATAGAGCGCCGATCGCGCGGTGGCGGCCTCGGCGGCATTCCACAGCGCCGTGGTCTTCCCCGACCCGGGATGGCCCTTGAGGATGCGGACCTTCTGGCGCGCGGCGGCAAAGCGCGTCTGTGCCGGCGTCCACGGCGCCGGAATCATGCCCTCGCTACGCAGGTCGGCGGCGGCAATGGGCAGGTACGCTTCCATCAGTCCCTGCGGCCGGAGTTCGGAGTGATCGTCGTGATGACGGATGTCGCGGATGAAGACCGCGCCGTCGGGGGCCTCAGCGAAGCCGGGCTGGTTCTTGAGCGGCGGCGCGCCCTTGGGCGCCCACCAGGCGTAGAAGTGGCTGCCCTTGTTCCCTCCCAGCCGCGACCGGCGCCAACCGCGGTTGATTCCGCGCGTGCTCTTGTAGTGCTGGCGGCGCTCGTCGATCAGCAGGCGATGAAGCAGTAGGGCAGCGCGCTTGCCCACCCCGTTGGAGCGGTTCTCGTCCATCTTCTGCAAGTAGTCCAGGTGGCAGAAGATGGGCGTGCCCGGCTCGGCGGGCTTAAAGCTTCCAAGGAATCCAAACGGTTGCAGCATGGGCGGTCACCGTGCGGCTTCGAAGCGCGCCCGCATCTCGTCGTCGATGCGCTTCGCCAGCCCGTTGGGATAGGTCTGGTAGGAGTTGTAGAGGTTCCCGTGATCGCGTCCGGGGACGACCTCGCAGGCATCTTCCCGGCCCTTCGACTTCAGGAAATCGCACAGCATCGTGACCGCCTCCTCCAGGTGAAACGTGTCTTCGGCGCCGCAGACGATGCGCAGTTTGCCCAGAAGCTTGGGGCCGAGCGCCGCCCAGTTGGTCTCCAGGACGCGCCGGATGTCGTACCTGGTCCAGGCGAGCTGCACTTCGGGGTTCATCTCGCCCGTCACGCGATCGAACAACTTCATCGGCCGGCCGTCCGGGCCGCGCGGGCTGAAAACCCACTCGAACGAGGCGATCTGGCCGCCGTACTCCCCCAGCACCTCTTCGTGCCGGGTGAAGTCTTCCATCGAGACATGCCGGCGGCCGCGCACCAGGTTCAGCGGTTGGCCGCCGCGCGTGCGGTAGGCGTTCTGCGTGGAGCCGGGCGAGGCATCGATGCCGGTGAAACTGCGCATGTCGACCGGGTCGGGGGAGGTCGGCCAGCTTCCGCCGAAGAAGTCCGGGTGGGCTACCTGTAGCCACAGAGTGCTCCAGCCGCCGGAGGAATGACCGGTCAGGAATCGCGCGTGGGGGCTGGCGATCATTCGGAAACACTTTTCGAGATACGGGATGAACTCCTCGATCAGCGCGCGGCTCCAGGGTCCGTTGTTGACGGAGTCGGCGAAGACGTGATGGCCGCTGGGAAAGGAACCGTCCAGATAGACGCGAACCATCGGCAGGCGTTCGCCGCGCCGTACTTGCTCCACCCAACCCGGCCCTTCACGCCAGGCTGCCGTGTGGTTGCCGCCGAAACCATGCACGACATAGCAGGCTGGGTAGCGCCGCGCGGTCTCTTCGTCGTAGCCGGGTGGCAGCACGATCCCGGCGCGCATCGTTATGGGACGCCCCCAGAAGGTGGACAACAGCGCGCTTTCGTACTCCACCAGCTTGACATTGGGCGTATCGGCGGGGACCGCCCGCCCCTCGGTGAGCCGGGTGAGCGTGAGGACGACCTGCTCGGCGGCGGCTGGATTCAGCGCCTTGATCTCGATTACCTCGCTGTACAGGTCACCCTTGTTCTGGCGTGTCCGCGCGTAGCTGTGGTCGGGGTCGAGCAGCGCCATCGCCTGCCAGTCGCCGGCCGGCGCCTGGGAGAAGGGGCGAGGGTATGCCTTGCGATCGGGGTCGAACTCGACCGAACTGCCGGGAGCGAGATGCTCAACCTCCATGGCGGCCACCCAGGTGGCGCCGGGAGCGAAGCCCGCGGACAGCCGGTCGCGCTTGATCCCGGCATTGCTGAAGAACACTAACATGCGGCCGGAAACCGGCTTGACGGTGAGTTTGGGATCGAGAGTGATGCGAAAGCGAAGCGCGCCCGCGGCGCACACGCTCTGCACCGCCAGCACCAAACAGAAAAAGACCCGCACTTGAACATCTTACCGTCGGATCGCGGCCCGCCGAAACTCAGTCCAGCTTTCCGTAGACCAGCTTGCCGTCGACCACGGTCGCCACCGCTTCGATGTCCTGAATCTCGTCCTCCGGGCAGTTGAGGTAGTCCTTGGTGATGACGGCGAAGTCCGCCAGCTTGCCGGGCTCGATTGAGCCCTTCTGCTTCTCCTCGAAGGCCATGTAGGCGCCGTTGATGGTCCACATCTTGAGCGCCTCCATGCGGGTGATGCGCTCGCGCGGGGTCAGCGGCACTCCGTCGACGCCTTTGCGGGTGATCGCCATCCACATCCCGTAGAAGGGATGATACGGGTTGATGGCGTTGCGCGGGTGGAAGCGAATCATGTGGTCCGAGCCGCCGGCGATGAGCAGACCGGCGTCGATCATGGTGCGAAAGGGCACGAACTGCTTCATGCGCTCCCCTCCGAACGCGGTCTGGAGGGCGGGGCCGTCGATGTGGTGCCAGGCGATCTGGCAATCCCAGAGCACGCCCAGGCGCTTGGATCGCTCTATCGAGGCGGCGTTGGCGAAGTTGCCGTGAGTGATGGTGAAACGCCGGTCCCGGATGGGGCGGTCGCGGTCGGCGGCTTCATAGGCGTCCAGCAACAGGTCGACCGCGCCGCCGCCGGCCACGTGGGCGGTCATCTGCCAGCCGAGTCGGTTGGCGGTGCGCGCCATCTGGACCAGGTTTTCCTTGGAGACGGAGAGGACGCCGCGGTAGTCCGGGTCGACGTAGCCGTAGATCTGCGTGTTCTCGCCCCAGGGCTCGCGCATGTAAGCCGTGCCCAGCAGGATGCCGCCGTCGACCACCGTCTTGATGGGACCGATGCGCACCCAGTCGTCTCCCATGCCGGTCAGCAGCGGGATGCGCGACATCTCTTCGTCGACCTCTTTGGGACCGCCGCGCAGGCCGATCATGTAGGTCACGTTGGTGCGCACGGTGAGCGCATCCTGTCGGCGCAGGTCCTGGTAGGCGCGCACGCCCTCGGCGCCCTGGCCGCGATCGAGAGTGCTGGTGATGCCCACCGCGTTATAGGCCTTCTGCATCGAGCGGATCGCCCATAGCGTATCCTCGTAGGTCTGCGGGCGGCCGCGCCGCAGCGGGCCCAGGATGTGCGCCGCGCCCACCACCAGGCCGGTCGGCTCGCCCTTCTCGTCCTTGATGATCTTGCCGTTATTGGGCTGCGGCGTGTCGCGCGTGATGCCCAATTTCTTGAGCATGGCGGAGTTGAGCACCGAAGCGTAGCTGTTGTCGGTCATCGCCAGCCGGTCGCCCGACACCGCGTCCAACTCGTAACGGGTGGGATACCGCCGCTCCTTCAGCCGCGAGGGATAGACCTTTGGCACAAAGATCATTCGATCCGGAGGGAGGCGGCGTACCTCCTGGCGGATGAACTCCTGAATTTCGGGAATGGTGCGCATCACCGGGACCGGGACGTCGCGTTCGCTCATGGCCGCCATCACGGGGTGGGTGTGCGCCTCGATCAATCCGGGTGTTACCATGCGGCCCTTGAGATCGACCTTTCGCGTCTTCGGACCGGCCGTGGCGAGCACCGCCTGGTTCGGGCCCACGCCGACAAATCGGTTACCGCTGACGGCGAAGGCCTGCGCCGTGGGCATTGCCTCGGAAACCGTGATGATCTTGCCGTTGAAGTAGATCGTGTCGGGGTAAACCTGCGCCCCGGCCTGAGCCGCCACCAGCAGGCACAGCGCAGCGAGATTCTTCATATATCGACTATAGTTGAACCAATGATCGAGCGGTTCTGGAGGCTGGCCCGATCGCGCCGGGTGTTGTACGTCTGCGGCGGGGTGATACTGGTACTCGCTCTTTATACCGGTTGGGCCGGATGGCGCGCTCTCCGTGCGTTGCGCGAAGCCTCGGAGGCCGTTTCTTCGGAGAGCCGGATCCGCTTCGCCGAACGGCGGCTGGACCGGCGGGCGCCGGCGGGTTTCGACATCTTGAGCGCGCCGGCGGCCTACCGCGACGCCGCTGTCTTCAATGGAAACCTGTACCTGGCGGGTGCCGCCGGTCTGTTTGCTTTTCGGGAAGACGGGGCCCCCGGCGAGCAGTATCTGGTAGGGCGCGAACTGCCGCCGGCTCCGCTCACCCGTCTTACGGTGGCCGCCATCGGGGGCGCGCCGGAGTTATGGATCGGCACCGAGGGCGAAGGTCTGCTGGCCTTCGACGGCCGCGGATTCCGCCAGATCCGCGCTACCGATCCGGAAATGCGCAAGGTGACCGCGCTCATGGGCTTGGGCACGGGCCGGCTGCTGATCGGTACCGCGCGGCGCGGGCTGATCGTCTGGGAAGGCCAGCGGCTGGTGCCGTTTCACGGCTCGCTGGCGGGAGTGCCGGTGACGGCGCTGGCCGGGTCCGAATCGGAATTGTGGATCGGCACGCAGGACCGCGGCCTGCTGTGGTTCCGCGCGGGCGAGTTGCGCGCTTTTCGCGACGAGTTGCCCGATCCGCACGTGCTCGATGTGGCCGCGCGCGGCGGGGCGGCCTTCGCCGCCACGGCGATGGGCGTGGCCGAGATCCGCGACGGCCGGTTTCAGCGCGTCCTGGGGCCGGGTGTTCTCGCCCGCGCGCTGGCGCTGCGCGAGACCGCGCTCGTGGCCGGTACTCTGGCCGACGGCGCGGTCGAGATCCCTCTCAACGTCCGTTCGTCGCGCGGTGTCCGTCCGCCGCGCATCTCGGGGCCGGCTTCTATCGAGCGACTGGTCGAGATTTCAGGCAAGCTGCTGATGCTCTCCGGCGACGGCTTGTATGACGGCGGAAAAAACCTGACTCCGCCCGGACCCGCGCGGCTGGCCGACCGCAACCTGTCGGCCCTGGCCGTGGATGCGGAGGGGCGCATCTGGGCCGGCTATTTCGACCACGGTCTTCAGATCCTGGATCCCTCCGGCGGGTCGAAGCGGATCGACGACGAGCACGTCTTCTGCGTGAACCGCATCGCGCTGGATGAGGCGCGCGGAGGCGCCGCGGTGGCCACCGCCAACGGTCTGGCGCTGATCGAAGCCAGCGGCGCGGTCCGCCGGGTGCTGGGCCGCGAGCAGGGTCTCATCGCCAACCACGTCACCGACGTCATCCTGCGGCCCGGCGGCATGGTTGCGGCCACGCCCGCCGGGTTGACGATCTTCGATGGGGGCGGCGCGCGCAGCCTGTATGCCTTCCATGGCCTGGTGAACAACCACGTCTACGCGCTGGCGGCCTCCGGCGATCGCCTGCTGGCGGGCACCCTGGGCGGGCTCTCGGTGCTGGATCGCGGCGCGGTGTCGGCCAGTTTCACCACCGCGAATTCAGCCCTGGCGCACAACTGGATTTCGGCCATCGTGCGCGTGGGCGAAGAGTGGTTCGTCGGCGCTTATGGAGGCGGCGTGCTGCGGCTGGACGACGCCGGCCGCTGGAGCCGGTTCGCCGACATGCCGCGCGGGGTCGAGGTGAATCCGGGCGCGATGCTGGCCACCGGTCGCGCCGTCTATGCCGGCACGCTCGGCGGCGGGCTGATGATTTACGACCGCGCGGGGGGCCGCTGGCATCCACGCAGCGACGGACTGCCCTCGGCCAACGTCACCGCCCTGGCCGCGCGCGGCGGCTTCGTGTATATCGGCACGGACAACGGCCTGGTCCGCGCGCCGGAGGAGGTTCTGGTCTCGCGATGAAACATGCGCTGTGGTTGCTGCTGCTGCCGGTCCCCGCGCTCATGGGCGACGCGGGCGTGCTGATCCCCGCCGCACGCGAGAAGATCGACCCGTCGGCGGTGACGCTCGAGGAGATGCGCATCGACGTCGTTATCGACAACGGCGATGCCCGCGTCTCCATCCGCCAGGTCTACGCCAGCCATTACGGCAGCGTGCTGGAGGGCAACTACCTCTTCGCGCTGCCAGCGCGCGCGGCGATCTCGGATTTCGCCGTCTGGGACGGCGTGACGCGCATCCCGGGCGTGATCCTGGAGCGCCGCCGCGCTGAAGAGATCTACGCTGATCTCAAGTGGCAGGCCATCGATCCCGGCCTGTTGCAGCAGGGCGAACGCGACGCCGACGAAGCCCGCCGCTCCCCGGTCTTCTCGGCGCGCATCGTTCCCATCCCGGCCTGGGGCGCCAAGCGCGTCGAGATCGAGTATCACGAGCGGCTTCCGGTGGAGAACCTGGACTCTTACTTCGCCGTTCCGCTCCGTCCCGACGCCTATCGCGCGCAGACCGCGGGCCTGCTTTCGATGCAGTTCGAATTGCGCAGCGAGCATCCCATCGGCGATTTCCAACTCGTCGGCAGCACTTACCCGTTTACCGTCCGCGACCGTTCGGCGAACCTGCTGCGCGGCGGCTTCGAGGCGCGCAACATAACCCTCTCCGAGGATTTCGCGGTTCGCTTTACGCTTTCGCCGCCCGAAGGCGACGCGCTGAAGGTCATCACGCACCGCGATGAGAACGAGCCGGGCTTCTTCGAAGCCGCCCTGCTGATGAACCGGCCTGCGAAGGAGAACGCCGCGCCGCGGACGGTCGTGCTCTTGTTCGATACTTCGCTCTCGATGCAGTGGGAGAAGCTGGAGCGCAGTTTTCAAGCGCTGGACGCCATCCTCCGCTCGCTCGGAGTCTCCGACCGCTTCAACCTGCTGCTGTTCAACTCCGAAGTGGAATCCTTCGCCCCCGCACCGGTCGCGGCCGACCCTGCCGCGGTGGAAAAGGCCCTGGCCTTCGTCAAGGCCAGCCGCCTGCGCGGAGGCACCGACTTGCAGGCCGCCCTTGACGCTGCCCTCAAGCAGGCCGACGCCGGTGCGCACCTGGTCCTGCTCAGCGACGGCGGGGCGACGCGCGGCGCGGTGGCCAACAGCAAGTTGGCCGCCTGGTACGAATCGAACTGGAAGGCGCGCCGGCCGAGCACCTATGTCTTCGCCGTGGGCGACGATGCCAACCTGCCGTTGTTGAAGATGCTGGCGCGGTCGCACGGCGTACTGGAATGGGTTCGCTCCACCGAACCGGTCGACTTCAAGCTGAAGGCGTTCGTTTCCAAGATCGGCCGGCGGCCGATGGAGAATCTCTCGCTCACCTCCGCTCCGGCCGCGAACTTCGACCTGGTCTATCCGCTTCAGGATGCCGCGTTCGCCGGTTCGGTGGCCTCCTGGGTGGGACAGTATCGCAAGCCCATGCCGAAGGCCAGCTTCGCGGCGCTGGCGGCGCGAGCCACGGTGGCGTTGCCCGAGCGCGAAACAGCGCACCCGCAGCTTCCGCGAACCTGGGCGCAAGCGCGGGTGGACGCGCTGCTGGAGAAGATCGAACGTGAAGGCGAAGACGCCGCCACCATCGACGAGATCATCCGCCTGTCGCGCAAGTACAAGTTCGTCACGCCCTATACGTCGTTCCTGGCGGCGCCGCGCGCGTTGCTGCGGCCACGGCTGATCCGGCCCGGCGACCCCGTGCTCAGGGTACGTACGGACCCGTCCATCGTTTCGGTGGTGGCGATGTTCCCCTTCGGCCTGATGAAGCCGCTGCGCTACCTGGCGGAGGAGGACACCTGGCAGACGCGCTTCCTGGCTCCACGCGACATGCCCGACGGGACCCACCAGGTGCGCCTGATCCTGCGCGACCGGCGGGGGCAGGTCTTCCGCGAGTCGAAGAGCTTCATCATCGCCAGCCGGCCGCCGGTGGTGCGCGCGCGGCTGGATCGGGCGCGCGTCCGCCGCGGCGAGACGGTGCATCTGAGCGCCGCCGCCTCGGCGACCACGCGGACCCTTGTCGCGCGCATGTACGGCGTGGGTCCGGTGAGCCTCCGCTGGAACGCGCGGGCGGGAACCAACACCGGCGAGTTCATCGTGCCCCAGCACCTGGCCTCCGGCCGTTACACGCTGACGGTGACGGCGGAGGATTTCGCGCACAACATCGGCAGCCAGGAGGTGTCCCTTGAAGTGGCGCCGTAACGTTCTTGCAGCCGCGGTGGTGGCCGCGGCCGTGGCCGCGCGCGGCGAGCTGGCCGACTACATCCAGCGGCTGGAACTGGCCGACCGCCTCCAGGGAGTCTTCTTTCACTCGGCGACGCTGCCCGGCGGAGCGGTGCTGGTGCGCCGCCCGCCGGCCGAAGCGCGCCAGGCGCTCAGCCTGATGATCACGGCCTCGCCCAGCGAGGCGCGCCTTTACGAGATGCGCGCGCGGGAGGCCGAGCTGCTGCTCGACTTCACCGCCGCCGAAGCCGACTGGAAGAAACACGCCGCGCTGGCTCAGGACCGCGCCGCGGGTCAGATCGCCTTGGCCGATTTCTACCATCGCCGGTTGCGCCCGGCCGAGGAGATCGAGGCCCTGAGGGCCGCGCAGTCCTTTGAGCGGGCTCTTGCGGTGGCCGCCGCGCACATGATCCCGGCCCAGACCACGGTGTCGCTCTACCGCGCCTGGATCGCGGCTGATCCGAAGCGGCAAGCCGTCTACCGGCGCTTTCTCGACTACCTGACGGCACAGCGCGACTGGCCGGCGGCCGAACAACTCCTGGCCGACTACGCCAAGGCGTTCCCAACCGACGATCTGTATCCGGTGCGCGCCCGCGCGGCCCTCGAGCGGCAGCGCGGGTCGCTGGACCGGGCCATCGCCGTTTACGACCAGGCCTTCCGCCCGCTCTGGCCGGCGGAGCTCGCCAAGGAGCACATCTCGTTGCTGCGCGAGGCCCGGGCGCTGCGCGGCTATTTCGACCGAGTGCGCGCCGAGGTGGCCGCCAGTCCGCTGGACTTGAAGCCGGCCGCGCGCCTGTTCTACTTCCACCAGCAGCAGGCCGACCTGGCCGCGGCCGGGCGCGCCCTCGCCGACTTCCGCCGGCGCAAGGAGGCGCGCAAGGCCGCCTTTGCCCCGGAAGAACTGCTGGCGCTTGGCCGCCTGTCGGAAGCGGCTCACGACTACGACGAAGCGGCGCGCTGCTACCACGCGCTGTACAGCCTGCCGGCGTCGCAGGAAGAGGCGCTGGCGTCCCTCGCCACTCTCCTGTTGAGCGCGCCCGAACAGCCGATCCGCTTCGGCGCGGGCGATTTGTCGTTCTACAAGGACATCGCCACCGCCGACCGCGGCCCCGGTTTCCTCAACGGCATCCTGTCGCTGATCCTCAATTCGACCTACCCCGAATCGCAGTACGACGCCCAGAGCGGCAACGCCGTGGCCTACTTCCACCGCGCGCGCGGGGCGGAGCTCGCGGCGCTGCTAGATGCGCACTTCCCGCAGTCCCCGCGTCGGGCGGAGCTGCAATCGCGCCTGATTCAGGCGTATGCCACCTATGGTGAGAACGACGCCGTGATCGCCGCGGGGCGCCAGTTTCTCACCAGCTTTCCGGAATCCGCCGAACGCGTGACGGTGGCTCTCGCCATCGCCGACGCGCACGCCCGCAAGCGCCAGGAGAAGGAAGAGTTCGCGGTCTACGAATCGCTGCTCGGCGAGCTGGGAAGGAAAGCCGCCGGTGTTCCCCTCGGCGGCAAGGAGGCGCGGTCGCCCGATTACGCCCGCGTGCTCGACCGCTACATCGCGCGCCTGGTGGCGCTGAAGCGCATCAAGGATGCTCTCGCGCTCTACCGGCGGCAGCTTGACGGCAACCCCGGCGACGCCGGCCTTTACGAACGCCTGGCGGCGTTCCTCGAGCAGAACAAGCTGGCCGCCGAGGTCGAGCAGGTCTACCGCCGCGCCATGGCGCAGTTCGCCGACCGGAGCTGGCATCACAAGCTGGCACGCTGGTACCTGCGGCGCAAGCAGGTGGCGCAGTTCGAAACGCTGACCCGCGACGTCGCCAAGGTCTTCGCCGGCTCGGAGCTGGAGGCTTACTTCCGCGAGGTGGTGGAGCCGGCCTCCCTCGACGCCGTGCTCTATCGCCAGGTGAACCTGTACGCGCACGAACGCTTCCCGCACGACCTGGTTTTCGTCCGCAACCTGCTCACTGCCTACACGCGGCGGGGTACGGCCGATCCGGCGGCGTGGGAGAAACTCCTGCGCGGCCACTGGGCCCACGACGAGACGCTGCGCGCGCGTTTCTTCGAGTTCCTCTCGCGCACCAACCGCCTCCAACCCGAGTTGCAGGCCGCCCGCGCGCTGCCGCAGACACCGGTGGTGGCGCGTTTCATCGCCGAGGCGGAGATCTGGCTGTGCCAGTTCGAATCCGCCGGGCCGCGCCTGCGGGCGCGCGCCGAAGCCTGTCCGGGATGTCGCGATGTGGCGGAACGCGCGGCCTCTCTCGAGCGCTCCCTCGGCAACTTCGAAGCGGCTTCGGCCATCGAGCAGAAGTTGAGCCAGTTCGATCCGCGCGACACGGCCACGCTCACGCGGCTGGGCGAGATCCGCGCCGACCGCGACGATTTCGCGCGCGCCCGGCCGTGGTGGAACCGCATTCCGGAAATCGAACCCGGCGCTCCCGAAGGCTACCTGGAAGCCGCCACGGTTTTCTGGGACTACTTCCTCTACGATGACGCCCTGGCGCAGATCGGTGCCGGGCGGAAGCGGCTGGCGCGGCCCTCGCTCCACGCTTACGAAGCGGGCGCGATCTACGAGAACAAACGCGAGTATGCGCGCGCCATCGAGGAGTACGCGCGCGGCGCGGCGGCGGGCGGCGAGGAGTCCTCGCGCGAGCGCGAGAGGTTGATCGCGCTGGCGCGGCGGCCCGCGCACCGCGCGGCGATTGAGAGCCTCACGGCCAGACTCGCCTCCCCACCGAATCCCGACCCCGGCGCCATGGCTTTGCGCGTGGCGCTGCTGGAGGCGCAGGGCCGTCGCGGCGATCTGGAGAAGTACCTCGACTCCCTCGCCGCCACCGCGCCCACGGTGGAGTTGACCGGGCGCGTGCGGGAGGTGGCCGAACGGCAGGGCTTCACGCGCGTGCAGGAGCGCACGCTGGCGCGCGAAGTCGCTCTGGCCACCGAGAACGCCGACCGCATCCGCGCGCGGCTGGCGCTGATCCGGCTTCAGGAATCCAACGGCGACAACCGCGCGGCGCGGCAGGGAATCGAGGCGCTCCACCGCGACCATGCCCTGGTGCGCGGCGTCGTGCGGGCGGCGGTCGATTACCACTGGCGCAACAAGGAGCAGGCCCGCGCGGTCGAGATCCTGGAACTGGCGGCTCGGTCCGCCTATCCCGAACTGGCGCGGCAGTTCACTCTGGAAGCGGCTTCCAAGGCCACCGAGGCGGGCGACTATCGCAAAGCCCGCGCGCTCCTCACGCCGCTGCTGGCGCAGGAGCCGTTGCGGCCGGAGTACGTGACCGCGATGGCCGCCGTCTATGCCCGCCAGGGCGACGACGCCGGGCTGCGCGACTTCTACGCCGGGCGGCTTCAGGCGATGAAAGACCCCGAGCAGATCGCCGTCCTGCGCCGCAATTTGATCCCGGTGCTGACACGGATGAAGGATTCTCCTGCCGCCTTGGAACAGTACGCCGAGCTGTTGAACCGGTATCCCGAGGACGAGGACCTGGCGCGCGAGGCCGCCTCCTACGCCACGGCGCACAACGGCCGCGAAGTGTTGCGCCAGCGCTACAACCGGGCCGCGGCCGAATCGCCCCGGGATGCGCGCTGGCCGCTGATCCTGGCGCGGCTGGAAACGCAGTTCGAGAATCTCCCGGCGGCCATCGCCGCCTGCGACAAGGCCGTCGCGCTCCGGCCCGAACGCACCGACCTGCTTCAGGCGCGCGCGGAGATGGAGGAGCGGCTGATGAGGTTTGACGCCGCCGCCCGCACCTACGTCCGGCTGTACGATCTCACCTATCGCAACTCGCACTGGATGATGAAGTCCGCCGAGATGCGCGCCCGAGAGAGTAAGAAGGCGGAATCCGCGGCGGCGGTGCGCCAGGCGTTGATCGACAATCGCCCGCCGCGCGCGCAGGCGTTTCTGGAGGCCGCCGGCGCACTGGATGGCTGGGGCATGGCGACGGAGGCGCGCGAATTCGCGGAGAAAGGCGTCGAGCTGTCGACGCCGGAGGAGTTGAGCGGCGCCGCCCCTTACGCCCGCGTCATGGCGCGTCTGCGGCAGTACGGAACCGCGTTCGACAAGCTGGGGACAAACGCCGACGGTCCGCTGACCGAGCTGGCGCAGGTGGTGCGTGTCTCCTATACTCCCGAGGAAAAGGCGGCTTTCGCGAAGTTCCTGGAAAGCCGGAAAACGCCGGAGCGGATCGATTTCTTCATCGCTCTGGCGCAGGCGGCCCACCTGCTGGATCTTGAGGCGCGCTGGCGCTACGAGCAGCTTCTCGCCGAGCCCGGAGAATCCAACGCCGAGATGCGGCTAACCGCCCTGATCTCGCTCCAGCGCCGGCGCGCGCGCTTCGACGAACTGGGAACGCAACTGGAGGCTTACTGGAAGGTCTATCCGCGCAACGAAGATCGCGATCTGATTCTGGAACGGGCCGCCGAGGCCTATCGCCTGGCGGGCAACGCGCAGGGCGAACTCCGGGCGCTGGCCCGTTCCTCCCTGTCGCCGCGCGCGCGCCAACGCTACTTCGCGCTGCTCAAAGCGAGTCAGCCGCAGCAACTGGTGTTGCGCGCCGCGCGCGACGAAGAGGCCGCCAATTTCGCCGTCGGCGCGGGCGACGCGGCCCTGGCGTTGCGCGCCATTCAGTCGCGCGGGAAAGGCCGCGCGCCGGTGTGGACGCGCGCCTACTCGGCGTTGGTCGAGTTGCACTACGCGCGCGCCACGCCCGAGGCTCGCGCGGTCTTCTCCGCCGCTCTCGGCGGCGGGACCGTGGGCGAGCGATTGGGCAAACCCGTGGATCGCCGCGAACAGCTTGCCGGCGAGATCTGGTTCTACTACGGATCGCGCTACGGCGAATTCCTGGCCGGCGCCGGGGATGCGACCGCGGAAGACTATCTGCCGGCGGCGCTCGAGGCCACGCCGGGCCGTTCCCAAGCCTACTTCGATTTGGCTGAGTTCTATCGCGAGCGCGGCGACCGCGACCGCGCCCTGGCCGACTACGAGCGGGCCATTGAGCTCGACCGCAAGCGCGCCGATGCCCAGAATGCGGTGGCCGGCCTGCTGGTCGCCTCCGGCCGTGCGGACGACGCTGTGGCGCGCTGGCGGCTCGCCGTGGCCGCTCTGGCCGCGCAGCAGGACGAGCGGCGTCCCCCGCCCGGTTTCTGGCGCGACACCAGCGCGGTGATAGAAAGCTCCGGCAAAGCCGGCGCCTTCTCCGCGCTCAAGGGCGACATCGACAAGCTGTTGCGCACCTACGTCCGCCGCAACGGCGCCTATGCGGCCGACGACCTGCTCAGCGCGGCGGCGCCGGTGGCGGGCATGGAGTGGGTGCTGGACCTCGCCAATGACGCCGCCGACCCGGTGGTGTTTCTGGAGTCGATCGCCGAGGCCCGCTGGCCCACCGGCGCGCAGCGCGACGCGCTTCTGCCGCGTCTGATCGCCACCGCCGCCGCCCGCGCCGCTCGCGGGGTGGGCGAGACGCGCGAATCGGCGCAGAATGCGCACCGGCGCTGGAAGGGTCAGTGGATCGAGCGCCTGATCTCGACCGGCCGGTTGGACCAGGCGCGGCAGGAGATGGCCGGCTTCTCGGCCGAAGAACGCACGAGTCAGAGCTGGATGATCGCGCCGCTCGAGATCCGGCTGGCGGCGCGAACCGGCGGATTGGACGCCCTGCTGGACCGCTATCGCCGCGAGGGGCCGCCATCCTCCGATCAGATCCGCAACGCCGCACACGTCTTGCGCCGGGAGAACCAGCGCGCCGCGGCGGCTCGCCTGGAAGAGTTCGTGATGACGCGCGAGATCGACAAAGGCGAGCGATCCACGGCGGCTTTCCTTGGTTTGGCCGAAGCGCTTTTGGAGCAAGGGCAGGCGGAGCGCGCCGTGGCGGCGCTGCGGCGCATGGTGGTCGTGGCCGAGCAGCCGTTCACCGGAGTCGCCGACGCGGGCCCGCTGCTGGCGCGCTTCAACCGTAAGGCCGAAGCGGCCGAATTCCTGCAAATGGCGGTGAAGGCCACCCCTTGGGATGAGGCGGCCAAAGCCCGGCTGGCCGAGTTCACCTCCGGGCCGCCCAAGCCCGAGGCTCCCACTGCCGAGGCGTTGGCGGCCGACCCCGACCGGCCTGGGTTGCGCACCGCGCTGTTCCGTTCCGCGCTGGAAGCCGGCCGCATCCACCAGGCTTTGGGCGCGATGGAAGCGCATTGGGAGAGCGTCGGGTTGAGGCGTCTCCTCTACCGTGAACCGTCGCTCGCCGAAGACAACGACCACACAGAGCTGTCCTACTCGTATCACGCCGGCCAGTTCCTGGCGGACACGGACATGGCCGCTCCGGCGCGCGCTCTGGTGGCTCGGCGCCTGGCCGCGGCTTACGAGAAGCTGGACTTCCAGCAAGCGGCGACGGTGTTCTATCAGATCTCGCTGGAGATCGCGCCATCGCCCGAGGCGCGCGTCGCGGTGGAGCGGCTGCGCGCAAGCTGGAAACGCGCGGAGGAGAACGAGCGGCGGCGGCCGTTGGTGCGCGACGTTCTCGACCAGCCACTGCTGGTCCGCCCGCGCCTGGTCGCGGAAGGAGGGAGGGCGCGATGAAACGCACGGCGATGATCGCACTGGGCGCGCTGCCGGTCGGACTGGCCCTGTGGGCGTTGGCGCAAACGGCGCAACCGGGGCGCACGCTGGCCTCCTATGCGCCTCCGGGCGCGCTGCTGCTTCTCGAGACGCGCAACCTGGCCACGCTGGTGGCGGACTGGAACGCCTCGGAAGAGAAACGCCTGTGGCTGGCGGGGGATAACTACCAGGTCTTCTCGCGCTCGCGTCTTTACCAGCGGCTGGAGCAGATGCAGCAGGAATTCGCCGCCGCCGCGGGCGTGCCCGCGGACATGCCGTTGGTGGAAGCCCTCGCGGGCGGCGAATCCGCTCTCGCGCTCTACGACATCGGCGAA
>CAYOTD010000008.1:0-277 GCA_964406685.1 uncultured Solibacteraceae bacterium
GGCACTTGACCACGTTGCAGATGTAGACGTCGGCGCGCACGAGCGGAATGCCTTCCCTCTTCGCGGTGTTCTCGATCATCTGGGTGAGAAGCTGGCCGGCGCGGCCGACAAACGGGATGCCTTGCGCGTCTTCGTCCGCTCCCGGGCCTTCGCCCACGAAGACCACCTTAGCCTTTTCGTTTCCCGCGCCGAAGACGAGCTTGTGACGGCCTTCGTGCAAACGGCAGCGGGTGCATTCGCCGATTTCGGCGCGGATCTGGTCCAGGGTTTCGGCGGC
>CAYOTD010000008.1:287-11816 GCA_964406685.1 uncultured Solibacteraceae bacterium
TGGAGCTTGCTCAACTGGCGCCGCCACTGCGCGGCGGTAGAGGGTCTTCACGCCCAGGTCCTGGTAGAACTCCAGATACCGGCGCAGTTGCTCGCGTTTCATCGGGTCGCGTGCAGGGCTAGGCGCAGGCGCAGGGCGTGGTCGAAGATGCGGTCGGCGATTTCGCGCTTGGGGGCCGCCGGAAGCGGCACGGTCTCGCCGGTGGCGAGCACGAGGACGACTTCATTGTGATCCGACTCGAATCCCGTCCCTTCCCGGCCGACCAGGTTGCCCACCACCATGTCGCAGTTCTTCGATTCCAGTTTGCGGCGGGCCTCCTCCACCAGGTTGTCGGTCTCGGCGGCGAAGCCGATCAGGAGGCGATCCTCCTTCAGGCGGCCCACTTCGGCCAGGATGTCGGGGGTGGGGTCGAGCTCCACCGAGATGCGGGCGGCGGTTTTCTTGACCTTCTTCGGCGGCACGTTGGCCACGTGATAGTCGGCTACAGCGGCGGCCTTGACGATGATGGTGGCCGGCTGGAGACGCTCGACCACGGCGGCGCGCATCTGGGCGGCGGTGCGCACGCGCACCACCTCGACTCCGGCGGGATCGGCGAGGGTGACCGGTCCGGAAACCAGCGTGACGCGCGCTCCGCGCGCGGCGGCGGCCTCGGCCAGGGCGTAGCCCATCCGGCCGCTGGAGCGGTTGGAAAGGAACCGCACCGGGTCGAGCGGCTCCTGGGTGGGTCCGGCCGTGACCAGAACCGTTTCGCCTTCCAGGTCGCGCTTCCGGTTGAGCAGGGCGCCAACCGCGGCCGCGATCTTCAGGGGGGCGGCCAGGCGTCCCGGTCCGGTCGTGCCGCAGGCCAGCGGGCCCTCTTCCGGTTCGACGACGTGGTGGCCGCGGGCGCGCAGGACCGCCAGGTTGGCCTGCGTGGCCGGATGCAGCCACATGTTCGTGTTCATGGCCGGGGCGAGGACGACGGGGCCGGGAAACGCCAGGTAGAGAGTGGAGAGAAGATCGCCGGCCAGACCGTGGGCGAACCTGGCCAGCAGATCGGCGGTGGCGGGAGCGACCACCAGCGCGTCGGCCTCCTGCGCGATGCGGATGTGCTCGATGGCGCCGCCGGAGTCGAACAGGCCAGTGAGAGTTTTCCGGTGGGTGAGAGCGGTGAATGTCAGCGGCCGGACGAATTCCTCCGCCGCCGGCGTCATCACCACTTGAACCGTGGCGCCGGCTTCCATCAGCGCGCGTGCCAACTCCGCGGCCTTGTAGGCCGCGATGCCGCCGCCGATGCCGAGGATGACGTTCATGGGCGGCTCCCCCGGGCGGCTACTCCTCCGGCGCCTCCTCCTCGACGGGGGTCGCGCGCAACGGGTCGTCGTACTTGACCAGCCCGCGGCGGGTCTCCTCCATCGCGGTCACGGTGGGCTTCTTGGAGGTGGTGGGCAGCACGCTGCGCGCGCCGTTCTGCAACTGGCGGGCGCGCTTGGCGGCCACGATGATAAAGCGGTAGGTGCTGGACTCCGGATCGTCCGGAATCGCTGAGTTGGCGTTGCTTCGAACCGTCTCGGCCATGGCTCCTCTTACTCGAGCTCGAATGTCTTCAGGATCGGGACGATGTGTTCCTCGCTCCGGCTCCGCCGCGCGCGTTCGGCGCGGATGATCGATTTCAGCGTCTCGACGGAGGCGTCGATCTTGTCGTTCACGATCACGTAGTCGTACAGGCGATAGTCCCGGATCTCCCGGGCCGCCGCGTGAAGCCTCCGCCGGATGACCTCCTCGGAATCCTCCGAACGGGCGCGAAGCCGCTGTTCGAGTTCCGTACGGGAAGGCGCAAGGACGAAGATAGTGACAGCGTCCCGGATCCTGTCCTTTAATTGTCTCGCACCCTGGACGTCAATGTCGAGCATGAGGTCGCAGCCGGCGGAGCGGGCCTCGTCCAGGACGCCGCGGTGGGTGCCGTAGTAGTTCCCGAAGACGTCGGCGTACTCCAGGAATTCGTCCCGGGCGATGCGGGCCTCGAACTCCTCCCGGCCGATGTAGTGGTAGTTCTGCCCCGGCTTCTCCTGGCCGCGCGGCTCGCGGGTGGTGTAAGAGACGGAAAAGCGTATACTTGGATCCCACTCACGGACGGCCTTCACCAGGGTCGATTTGCCCGAGCCCGAGGGCGCCGAGATGATGAAAACGGTGGTCATTCGACGTTGAGGGACTGCTCCCGGATCTTCTCGATATCGCTTTTCACCGCCAGGCCGAGCTCGGTGATCCCCAGGCCGAGATCGCCGATGCCGTTGGTTTTGGAGAGGACGGTGTTGGTTTCGCGGTTCATTTCCTGCAACAGGAAGTCCAGTTTCTTGCCGATTTCGCCGCCCTCGCGGACCAGCCGGTCGAGCTGGGCGGAGTGGATTTTCAGCCGCGCGATCTCCTCGCCGATGTCGCTGCGGTCGGCGAGCACGGCCGCCTCCTGCGCGAGGCGTTGCGGCTCCAGCGAGGCGCCGGCGAGCAGCTCCGCCAGCCGCTCGGACAGCCTCTGCTGGAAGGCGGGGAGCGCGGTGGCGCGGATCTCCTCCATCCTGGCGGCGGCGGCGGCGATGGCGGCGGCGCGGTCGAGCATCAGCGCGGCCAACTCCGCCCCCTCGCGCTCGCGGAAGCGGTTGAGAGCGTCGAGCGCTTCGCCCAGCGCCTTGACGAGCACGGCTTCCAGCGCCGGACCCGGCTCCTGGCCCATCTCTTCGCTCAACATGCCCGGGATTTGAAAGGCGGCGTTGAGATCCGGTTCGGCGCTGACGCCGTACAGAGCCGCCGCCTGCTTCAGCCCACTCACGTAGGCGTCCAGCAGGGGCTGGTTCCAGGCGGCTCCGGAGGCGGCGCGCGTGCGGGCGAACGCGATCCGGACCTCGACGTGGCCGCGCAGGACGCGTTCCTTGACGGCGGCGCGCAGGGCGCTCTCGAAGGCGTCCAGGTCCGAGCTCATATGGAAATGGATGTCGAGGCCGCGGTGATTCAGGCTCTTGACGCTGAGGGTGAACTCGCCCTCCTCGGTGTCCACGCGGTGGCGCGCAAAGCCGGTCATGCTGCGGACGGGATTTGGGCTCATGGGTTCACCAACGGGTCGGCCTCCAGGAATTGCAGCTCGTGCAGGCGCTGGTAGATGCCGCCTCCCGAGACCAGCTCCTCGTGGGAGCCGATCTCGACGATGCGCCCGCGGTCCAGCACCACGATCTTGTCGGCGCGGCGGACGGTGGAGAGGCGGTGCGCGATGACCACCACCGTGCGCCCCGACATCAGGTTGCCGAGCGCCCTTTGCACCAGCGCTTCGGACTCGCTGTCCAGGTGCGAGGTGGCTTCATCCAGAATCAGGATCGGGGCGTTCTTCAGCAAGGCCCGCGCGATGGCGATGCGCTGGCGCTGGCCGCCGCTCAGCTTCAGGCCGCGCTCCCCGATGACGGTGTCGTATCCGTCCGGCAGGCGGAGGATGAACTCTTCGGCCAAAGCGTTGCGGGCCGCTTCGCGAACAGCTTCATCCTCCGCCTTGGGATCGCCGTAACGGATGTTGTTGGCAACCGTGTCGTTGAACAGGAAGGTGTCCTGCGCCACGATGCCGATCTTGCTTCGCAGCGAAGCCAGTTGATACTCGCGGATGTCGCGCCCATCGATCCGGATGGCTCCGCCGGTCACGTCGTAGAACCGCGGGACCAGGTTGGCGAGCGTGGTCTTGCCCGCGCCGCTGGGTCCCACCAGCGCCACGATCTCTCCCGCCTTCACCTCCAGCGGCGCCGAGTGAATCTGGAAGCCGTTGGGCGTGTTGGGATAGCGGAAAGTCACGTTGTCAAACAGGATGGAGCGCTCGAAGCGCTCCAGTTTCACCGCGCCCGGGGAGTCTTCGATCAACACCTGCCGGTCGAGGTACTCGAAGACCCGCTGCGAGGCGCCCAGGGCCTGCTGAAAGATGTTGTGGATGCCGGTGAGGCGCTTGACCGGCTCGTAGAGCATCAGCAGGGCGATGACGAAACTGGTGAACTGGCCGGTGGTCATGGCCCCGGCCTTGATCTGGTAGCGCGCGTAGGTGAGCAGGCCGACGATGGTGAGGGCGCCGAAGAACTCGATCAGGGGCGAGGCGATGGCCTGCTGGGCGACGTAGCGCAGGCTGGAGGAGCGCAAACGCTGGGCCACCTTGCGGAAGCGGTCCGATTCGAGCGGTTCGGCGCCGAAGGCCTTCACCACCTGCTGGCCGCTCAAGGCCTCCTGGATCACCTGGTTCAACTCCGCCGCGTCGTCCTGCGCGCGCCGCGTGGTGCGCCGGATGCGCTTGCCGATGCGCGCCGTGGGCACCAGCACGAAGGGCAGCAGCGTGAGGCTGACCAGGGCGAGTTTCCAGTCGCGCTGAAGCACGACGTAGAGGAGCCCGACGACCGAGAACGACTGCCGGAGCCAGTCGGCCAGCATGTGCGAGACGGCCACCTGGATCTTCTCGATGTCGTTCATGATCGACGACATCAGCTTCCCGGTCGAGTGCATCTCGAAGAACTGCGCGTCCTGCCGCAGCAGGCGGTCGAAGACCCGCTGGCGCAGATCCGTGATGGCCGAGAAGCCGACGTAGTTGACCAGGTAGCTGCCGCCGTACTCCGACAGGCCCTTGATCAGGAAGACGGCGGCGATGGCGAAGGCCACCCCGCTCCAGACGTTGTGGATGCCCGGGGGGATCAGATCGTGCAGGTAGATCTGGCGCCCGAGGAACGGCAGCGGGAACAGCGCCACGGGCGCCTCGGCCGAAGCGGGGTTGAGCACGCGGTCGAACACGGGGCCGACCAGCAGCGCGATCATGGCGTGCATGGCCCCCACCAGCGCCATCAGGAAGACGGACGCGGCCAGCGCCGGCCGGTAGGGCTTGACGAAGCGCAGCAGGCGGAGGAGCTCGTTCATGCCGCCACCCTCAGCCGGCCGATGGCGGCGATCACGTCGTCGGTCCCGATGCGCGCGATCCCCTCGGGGGCGGAGAAGGTCTCGGCCGCGGTGCGCCAGGGCGCCCAGACGAGTGGGTCGGAAGGGCCGTAGAAGACGACCACGGGAACGCCGAAGGCGGCCGCCATGTGGGCGGGGCCGGAATCGTTGCCGACGAACAGCGACGCGCCGGCCAGCAGGGACTTCACTTCGCTCAGAGGCGCGCCCAGCAGGCGGCGGTGGGAGGCGAAGGCCGGCAGATCCTCGCCCGGACCGGCGATGAAGACGGGTTCGAGGTCGCAAGCGGTTTCCAGGTGGCGGGCGACGGCGAGGAACCGCTCCGCCGGCCAGGTCTTCTCCGGGGCGGAGGCGGCCGGGTGCAGAACGGCGCAGGGCCGGCGGGCGGCGGCGGGCGCGGCGAACAGGCGGGCGCGCGGGATCTCGCACCGCGGGGCGCCCAGATAGAAAATAGCCGAGGCCAGGTGTTCGGCCGTGTGGACGGTGCGCTCTTCGCCGAGAATCTGTTGCGCGCGCGGAATGGGCACATTGTATAGCGCGGCGCCGCGATGGTGCGCAAACCCGGCGCGGAAGCGCGCGCGGGAGGCGGCCATCAGGAACATGCTGCGGGTGCCTCCGTGCAGGTTCAGCGCAAGCGCCGGATGGTAACGCGCGATGTCCCCCAGATCCGGATTGAGGATGTGGGTCAAGTCGGGGTTGCTCTCGAACAGATCCCGGAACCGGGGCTCGACGACGATGGCGATTTCCAGGTCCGGCCGCGCTTGCTTCAGGATCGCGAGAGCGGGCGTGGTCAGGACGCAATCGCCGAGGGAACGCAGGCGAACCACCGCCACCCGCGCTCCACGCGGCAGATGCTGGAGCACCGGTTCCATGTGGTCAGCCGGGTCTATTCTTCGATCCGCGCCTCGTCGATCAGCATCACGGGAATGTCGTCGCGGATCGGATAGACTCGCTTGCACTGGCCGCATTTCAGCCCGTTCTCATCCTGCTTGAGCTCCACCGGAGTCTTGCAGACCGGACAGACCAGAATGTCGAGCAACTCCTTGCTGATTGCCATAGCCGGCTTTTCAGTGTATCAGGATTGCCCCATCTCGGCCCGCGCCCTGGCGATCACCTCCAGGAACTGCCGGGCGCGCTGTTCGAACACTTCGTACTTTCCTTCCTTGATCGTCTTGGCGTCGACCAGCTCTCCGCCCACCGCCACCGCCGCGGCGCCCGCCTTCAGGAACTCGCCGGCGGTTTCCAGGTTGACGCCGCCGGTGGGGATCATGGCGATGTGCGGGAAGGGAGCTTTCAGGGCCTTGATGTACTTCGGCCCGCCCACGTTGCCGCAGGGGAAGACCTTGACGAAGTCGGCGCCATGCTCCCAGGCCGCCAGCACCTCGGTGGGCGTCAGCGCGCCCGGGCAGACGACCTTCGAGTAGCGCTTGCAGATCTCGATGGTGGCGGGCCGCAGCGCGGGGGTGACGAAGAACTCGGCTCCGGCCAACATGCAGGCGCGCGCGGTTTCCGGGTCGAGGACGGTGCCCGCGCCCAGCACGATCTTGTCGCCGAACCGGTCGGCGACTTTTTCGAGCGCGTGGATGGCGCCCGGAACGGTCATGGTGATCTCGGCCGCGCGGATGCCGCCGTTGTAGATCGCCTCGACGGCGCGGATGGCGCTGTCGGCGCTGCTAGTGCGGACAATCGGCACGATGCCGACGTCTCCAATAAAGGAGAGCACGGTCTGCTTGTTCATGACCTTTCCAGTTTAGCAGGGGCGTGCGGGAGGTCCGAACGCCGCGACAAAGCGCGGCGGCAGCCACGAATGGCTGGCCCCACAGCGCGGGGGAACAGCACTACCATGGGTGTGGCATGGCTGTGAAGACGACACTGCCGGCGCCGATTCATCCGGGGGAGATTCTTCTGGAGGAGTTCATGAAGCCGCTGGGGATCGGTACCAACCAGTTGGCGCGCGACCTGGACGTTCCCCCCAATCGCATCAGCCTGATCGTCAATCAAACCCGTGGGATCACCGCCGACACCGCGCTCCGGCTGGCGCAGTATTTCGGCGTCTCACCGGAGCTTTGGCTGAACCTCCAGTCGGACTTCGAGCGCCGGGTCCGCCGCCGCAGCCTGGCATGAGGCGGCTCGTGCCCGGGGCGAGAACGGTTTGTTGAAAAGAAAAGACATAATTGGTTTTGTTTGGTCAGTTTTCAAAGAACCGGCGGCCGGGCGGCGGAGAGCCGCCAACCGACTTGAGGATAGCACAGGGGTGTGGGCCTCAGTGTCTAATTGATTGATTTCAATGGATGATGCCGCGTGAACTGGCGTCGACTCCCGCCGCGATCCGTGCTTCGCACACCGGACCAGCCTGGCGCCGATTTCCAGTATTCTGGGGTCGTAGCCCCTGTGGGTGGGGTCAACAGTCTCGGCACCCAGGTGGCCGGGGAGATCCTGAGCGACCCGACGCACTGGACCGCGCGCGCGGGACCGACTTCCCTTGTTGAGCATCTATGTGGCTGGCTCACCCGACCAGAACCGTCCAGCGTCAGGACCAAAGAACTGCTGGACGCATTCGGGGCAAACGAATCGTTTCTCGACCGTGAAGCCCTCCTGTCCCCGCCCGATGCCGAGTCTCTTCTTGCGATCTGACAACGCTCGCAACCAGAACACGAGTCCCTTGTTCTTGGCGACGGCGAGCGGAAGGTTCCCTTTGGTGACGTTCGAGAGCCGATTCTGACGATCCCGACCACACTCGAAAACGGTACCACAAAGCTGGCAGTTCGCCAGAGCCAGCCGAGCAATGAGTTCCAATGACATGCGTGGGACTGGGTTGTGAAATGGGCTTGACAGCACCTCTCTACATCGATTCTTGGATAACTGAATCAAGCCGATCCCGAGATGGTTGGCAATCTCGAGTTCGGATGGCCTAAAGCCCTCCGTACGGAAATCGGCAAGATATACCCGATTTGCGTAGACACTGTACCCGAGAGCTTGTCCGCTTGCGGTCGCAAACGGCTCTGTCCCCGGTTTCTCCCGACAGAATCCCGCCCACATCACGCACTCCGAGAACATCGACTCGGCTGTGACTAAGGCCGACATCGCAGGCCGACCGGAAGCATCTGAAGTGCTTTCGCATCCATTTCTCCACCACGGAGTAGCACGTTGATTCGAGAGACGGCCTTGAGCGGCGCACGCTCTACAGTCTATCGCCGTGAGACTCGGGTGAGACAAGTACTCAATCGCCCTCTGGCGGGGACCCGGGACAGAGTAACCCGGTGTGTCCGCCGGTTTGCGGTTTCCGGACCGCCCGCCATCTGTTAGCATGTAGAGCCATGGACGCGGAGTGGGGCAGGTGGCTCGACCGGTGGGTCGAGGCTTCGCTGGTGGACCCTGCTACCGCCGAGAGGATCCGCGCTTGGGAAGAGGGCCAGGCGCCGCCGCCCGGATTTCGCTGGCCGGTGGTGATTGCTCTTGGCCTCGGCGGGCTTATGCTGGCGGCCGGGGTCATCCTCTTTGTCGCTTCCGGGTGGGACGAGATCTCTCCCGGGGCGCGATTCTCCCTGGTGCTGGCGATGCTGGCGGTGTTTCATGCCGGGGGCGTTGCGGCTACGGGCCGGTTTGAGGCGCTCGCGGTGACCCTGCACGCCATCGGCACGGCGGCGCTGGGGGCCGGCATTTTCCTTACCGCTCAGATCTTCAACCTGGAGGCGCACTGGCCGGGCGGTTTCCTGCTGTGGGCCATCGGGGCGTGGATCGGCTGGCGGCTGCGGCGGGACTGGCCGCAGGCGGCCCTCGCCGCGCTGCTCACCTATGTCTGGCTGGCCGGGGAGTGGATCCTCGCCATGGAGTCGCACCGCTGGGATGCGCGGCCGCTGGCGGCCGGATTGACCCTGCTGGCGCTGGCCTTCGTCTCGGCCGCGGCGCCCGGCCTGAAATCGGCGATGCGCTGGCCGCTGGTCTGGGTGGGAGTGGCGATGACGATTCCGGCCGCGGTGGCCGTGGTGGCGGCCGCGGGCCAACGGGTCGCGATCGCGGGCGCAGGGGCCGCGGTGGTTGCGGCTTGGGCGCTGGCGCTGGCTCTGCCTCCGGCTTTGTCGTGGCTGCTGGCGGGGCGCGGCGGGCTGGTCCTGCTCGCCTACGTGCCCTGGGCGGTGCTGCTGTCCCTGTTCGCGCAATGGAAATGGACACTCGCCGTGGACGCGTGGGAGGCGCTGGGCGCGCTGGGGCTGATCGCCTGGGGGGTGCGCGATTCCCGCCCGGAACGCATCAACCTTGGCTTCGCCGGCTTCGCCCTCTCGGTGCTGGCATTCTACTTCTCGAACGTGATGGACCGGATGGGCCGCTCGGCCAGCCTGATCGGCCTCGGCCTGCTGTTCCTGGCGGGAGGGTGGGCGCTGGAGAAGAGCCGGCGCCGGATCCTGGCGGGACTGGGAAGGGGTGGCGCATGAGCCCGCGGTGGAAAGGCATCGCGCTGGGAGCGGCACACCTGGGACTGGCCCTGCTGCTGGCCGGCCGGTACCAGTGGGACCGCGCCCGTCTGCCGCGCACCTGGGCGGAGGTGGAGCCCGCCAGCCGGAATCAGCCGATCCGGGGCCGCTATCTGCGGCTGCTGCTGAAGGTGGACCTGGCGCCGGAGGGCGCCTGGAAATACAACCAGACCACCGGGGCGCGGCTGTTCGTGCGCAACGGCCGCCTGACGGCCGGGCCGGAGGCGGCGTCCAATCGCCAGTTGGTGCGCGTTTCGCCCGACGGCAAGAGGGGAACCCTGGCCGAGCCGCTGGCCTACTTCCTGCCGGAACACTCCGCCGGGCGGTTGCCTCAGCCGCCGGAGGAGGAACTGCTGGTCGAGGTGTCGGTCCCCGAAAGAGGGCTTCCGCGGCCGGTCCGGCTAGGGGTGCGCCGCGGAGTGGCGATCGAGCCGCTGTCAATGGACAAGCAGCCCCGGTGATACTCGGGGCTTGCCGATTCCCAGATAACGTCCTCCGGGCGATCGACCCCGGTCCGCATCCGGACGACCATTCTGGCCAGTCCTTCATTGAAAGGAAAACACCGCACGCGGATCGGCGCACCGGACTTTGCCAGTTCCGATAGCTGTTCGGTCGGCTCGGCGCGCGCCACGTACTGGGCCTGCTTCCAGAACCAGAGGTAGCCCCAGTTGTGCAGGACCATGGCGGCCCCGAGCAGGTAGACCACCCAGCGGTGGGCGGGGAACCTTCTATAGAAGGACACCATGGCGAATCCTACCAGCCAGGCCGCGCCCGCACTGGCCAGGTAGGTGTGGCGGCTGGGAATCCGGGGCATGTAAGTCAGGAACGAGTAGGGCAGCAGGAAGATCAGAATCCACGCGCCGGCGATTTTGAGGGCGCGGAACCGCTCCGGGTCGCGCCAGGCCAGCAGCGCGGCCAACGCCGCCAGTCCCCAGAACCAGAGCAGACGGCCGGCGCCGACGCTGAGCGGAATCCAGAACGGGGCGGTGAGGGAGAAGGTCCCGTCGTTGAAGTGCTGATGGGCGCCCCGGTTCACGAACGCGAGGCCGAAGTAGACAACCGCGAGGGCGGCGAAGGGCACCGCCGCCTTCCAGGCGCGGCGCGGCTGCGGGGCGAGGATCACCAGCAGCGGCACGAGGGCCACCGCGGATTCCTTGGAGAGCAGCGCCAGGAGGAAGCCGGCCAAAGCCGCCAGATAGGCAGCGGGCCGCCGGGATTGCTGAAAATCCAGCCAGGCTACCAGAGTCGCGGCCGCGAAGAAGAAGACCAGCGGCTCGTGGATGGAGGCGTACCACATCACCGCTTCGTGCGGCCGCTCCTGGACGGCGAAGAAGCCGGCCGCAATCAGCGCGACCGCTTGGGAGAAGCCCAGCTTCCGGCTCAAGGCATACAGCATCCAGATGTTGAGGACGTGCAGAAGGTGGGAGGTCAGGTTGAACGGCAGCGGGGTGAAACCGAAGACGCGTTCCGTCCAATAGGTCAGCAGCAGCGAGGTCGACCGGGCGCGGAACAACGGGTCCGCCGCGAGGGACGGCCAGCCGGAAACCGGCCCGTAGGAGCGGGCAAGTTCAATCTGTTGATAGTCGTCGGATATGAACGGCAGACTCAGGGCCGGGGCGTAAGCGAGGAAACCGAGCACCCCTACCCCAGCCAGAGCCAGAAAACACTTCGAGCTACTCACCCGTTGCAGCCTTTCGCTCCAGCCGCCGGGATGTTATCCCCGCCCGCTTGGAGGCGCACTCACCCTTGGTACACCCATCTGCGATTTTACAGTTCCAGTGCGGTCAATCCTATACAGCCAATGCAGTATGCGGCCTTAGCGGACCAGGCCCCGGCGTACCGCGCTCAAGACGAGCTCGGCGGAGGTGTGAACGTCGAGCTTGTCCATGATGCGGGTGCGATGGGTCTCGACGGTGTGGAGGCTCAAGTTGAGCATGCCGGCGATCTCCTTGTTGCTCTTGCCCTCGGCCAGAAGCTGGTAGATCTGCCGCTCCCGCTCGGTGAGCAGGTCGTAGCGGTCTTCGACGGCGGGGCCGGCGATCTGCTGCTGGCGGGCCTCCGACATAGCCGGCGAGAAGAAGGACCTTCCCTGGCGCGCGAGTTGGATGGCCTCCAGCAG
>CAYOTD010000008.1:11826-17791 GCA_964406685.1 uncultured Solibacteraceae bacterium
GTCTTTCTCCACCGAATCCTTCAACAAGTACCCGCGAGCGCCGGCCTTCAACGCGCGCGACAGGTAGCGGGCGTCGCTGTACATGCTGAGGATAAGAACGGCGGTCCGGGGCACACGCTTGACGATTTGAGCGGTCGCTTCCAGACCGTTCAATTCGGGCATCGCGACGTCGATGATGGCGACATCGGGCAGGAAGCGACGCGCCATCTCGACCGCCTCGGTTCCGGTGGAGGCTTCGGCGACGACCTCGAAGGCCGGATAGCTTTCCAGGATTCTCCGCAGTCCCTGGCGGAGAATCGCGTGGTCATCCGCCAACAAGATCCTGATCGCCATCGGTTCCTCCTTCGTCGGCGGCCGGGGCGGGGGGAAGCGGCAACTGAGCCGAGACCCGGGTTCCACTTCCCGGCGCCGACTCAATCGCCAACACTCCGCCGAGAGCCGCCACGCGCTCCCTCATTCCCAGGATTCCCAGTCCGGTCCTTTCCTTGGAGCCGCCCGGAGGGCCGGCCGGGAATCCCTTTCCGTCGTCGTGAATCTCCACGTGGATTTCGCCGCCGGACTGCCAGAGCCGGACGGTGACGTTGCGGGCCTGCGAGTGGCGGGCACAGTTGGTGAGAGCCTCCTGCACCACACGGTAGATGCAGGTGCGGTGGGAATCCGGCAAGGCCGTGGCGGGTTCCTCTCCGGCGAAATCGCAGGCGATTGCCCCCCGCCGGTTGAACTCCTCCACCAGAGATTGTAGCGCCGGCTCCAGGCCCAGATCGTCGAGCAGGGAAGGGCGGAGCAGCAGCGAGATATTGCGGACCGTCTCGACCGTGCGTTCCGCCAGCAGGCGAGCTTCCTCCAGGCGCTGTTCGGCGGCGTCCGGTTCGGTCCGCAGGGCTGCCAACGCCCCTGAGATCTCGATGCGCAGGGCGGTCAGGGTCTGGCCGATCTCGTCGTGCAGCTCGCGGGAAAGGCGCGACCACTCCTCCTCCTGGACCTGAAGCAGGCGGGCCGACAACTGCTGAAGGTCGCGGCGCGCCTGCGCGGTTTCCTCAAACCGGATCACGCTTTCCCGCTCGGCGCGCGCCGCCCAGCGCAGGGTCAACCAGGCGATGGCGCCCGCCAGCAGAACGCACAGGCCGACCACGACGAACAGGCGGTAGATGGCGCTCTGGCGGCTCTGCCTGAACTCGTTCTCGCTCTGGCGCATGGCCCGCTCGTTGGCCATCTCGAGTTCCCGCAGCAGCGCGCCGGCGGCGGTGCGCCGGGGCACGATCTCGGATTGGAGGAACTCGTAGGCGCCGGCGGCGGTCGACAGTCCGGGGCTCTCGATGGTCGTCTGGATGCTGGACCAGAATGCCTCCACCCGCATTCGCACTTCGCAGGAGCCCTGTTCGGCCGCCAGCGATCTTTCGAACTCGTTCATCACCTGGACGGATTCGGCGCGCATCTGCGAAAGCTGGCTTTCGAAAACCGCGCGGCGGCCGGGTTCGCGGCTGAGAAAGTAATCTCTCGCCAGGATAGATCCCTGGTAGATCAGGCGCCGGATGCGCGTGGTGATGTTGAGCGTATGGATGTGCCGCCGGTAGGTCTCGTCGGTCTGGTGGGAACTCGCTTCGCGGATCCGCCACGTTTCCAGGGCGCTGAACAGCAGCAGCAGGATCATCGCCCCGAAGCCAAACCGCAGGATGGCTATCCGCTGAAGCCGGGGACGGCCCAGCGGCCCGCCGCGCGCCTGCCAGGAACGCCGCCCGAATACCCGCATTGAAAGCCAGCCTAGCAGAGCGCCGCCGCAAAAGGGAATGCCGGCGAGCAGGCCGGGACCCGTCCGCCGGACAGATGACCGCCGACGCGGGGGAATTTCCAGAAAAGGAAAAGCGGGCGCATGTTCGGGTGAATAGGGGTGAGTGCGCCCGCTGTCGTAACGGGGATTTGAAAGCATATACGACGCCCCGCCGAGGAAGGTTACCGATCGGGAGTGGTTTGTCGAGAATTATTCGGCTTGACCCCGGAATGTGAGGGTTGTTACACTGGAGGCGAAGAAAGAGCGAAACATGATGCCAACCTGCTCGCTTCCGCGCTGTGGACCCGCGGGCTGGAGCTATCCCGACTGGGCGTTGTCGGTCTATCCGCGGCCGAAGCCGCGCGGTTTTCATCCTCTGGACTACCTGTCGGGCTACTTCAACACCGTCGAGGTGAACTCGTCGTTCTACCAGCCGCTGAAGCCGGAGATCAGCCGGCTGTGGACCAACCGCGTTTCCGACAACCGGGCGTTCCGGTTCACGGTGAAACTGGGGCGCCGGTTCACGCACGAGCGGGTGCTGGACGACGACGAAATCTCCCGGTTCAAAGAAGGGCTGTGGCCGATGCTGAAGGCGGGACGGCTGGGCTGCGTGCTGATGCAGTTCCCGTGGTCGTTCCGGTTCACGGTAGAGAACCGGGAGTTCTTCATCCGGTTACGGCGGCGCTTCCACGAATTTCCGCTGGCCGCGGAGATGCGTCACAGCAGTTGGCTGCTGGAGGAAGCGTTGGGCGTTTTCATCGACCACCGCGTGGGGTTCTGTAACATCGACCAGCCCGAGCACGAGAAGGCGATGCCGCCGGCGGCGGTTCTCACCTCCGGCATCGCGTACTTCCGGCTGCACGGCCGTGGCCGGGCGGACTGGATGCGGACCTTCGACGGCGAGCCGCCGGGAGGGCGGGGCAACCGGTATCTGTACTCGGCGGCCGAGTTGGGCGAATGGCGGAAGCGGATCGACCGCGTCGCGCCCTATGCCGCCGAGACGTTTGTGACGTTCACCAACGACGCCGGGGGACGCGCGGTGCTCAACGCCCTCCAACTGCAAAGCCTGTTCGACTCCGGCCGGCGGCGGGCTCCGGCGTCGCTGGTCTCGCGCTTTCCCGCGCAACTGGCCGGCTTCGGGCCGGACCGGGCCGTCCAGGAGCCGCTGTTCGCCGACTGCGATTGGGCGGTGGCGTAGGGACCGTCTGCGATCACGGCCGCGGCGGGCTGTGGATAGAGGGGACCCTGTTGTACGCTGGAAGGAAGAGAAGGTGCCGAAGGAACTATCCTCGAAGGGTCGCCGGCTTCCCGGACTCCCGGGAGCCAGTCCGCCGCCCGCGGGGGCAAATCGGGCGCCTCTTGCTCGCTTCGCTCCGGCACAGCCCGCCGAAGGGCCGGTCCAGCTACTGGGCGCGGCGTGCCTGGTGATCTGGGCGTTTCTGTTGGTGAGCCGCCTGCCGGAGTTGCTTTCGCAGAGCGTGGGTATTGCGGTGGTCCGGCCGTTCCTTATCCTCTACCCCCTCATGCTGGTGCTCCTGCTGCCGGGCGGCGGCCTGCTGCGAGTACTGAACAGCCTCGTAGGGGTAGCCTTTGTAGCCTTGACGGCCTGGATCATGCTGGCCGTACCGTTCAGTGTGTGGAAGGGCGGCAGCACCCGCTGGCTGGTCATGCGCTGGTTGCCGAACATGTTGACCTTCGCGGCATTCGCCGCGCTGCTGTTGACAATGGTCCACTGGCGCCGGGTGGCGGAAGCGATCGGCTGGGCCACGCCGGTGATCACGCTGTCCGCGCTTATGGCGGGAAAGGTGGATGCCCAGGGGCGCGCTTCGGTGGCGGAGGGGACGCTGGGCAATGCCAACGAACTGGCGGCGATTCTGCTGATGGCGTTGCCTTTCTGGGTCGGATCGGCGCGTGTTCCGGGGGCTTCGATGGTTCGCAAGGGGATCGTCTTCGGCAGTCTCCCCCTTGCGTTCTATGTGGTTCTTCGGACCGGCTCGCGCAGCGGCGTGCTCACGCTAGGCCTGCTGTGCCTGATGTTCGTCTTCCAGTTTCGGGCGGCTGGGCGGCTGGTCATGCTCACCCTGATGGTTGTCGTGTCCCTGGTGGTCCTGGCAGCAGTCCCGTCCGAGATCCGAGACCGCCTGACGACTTTTTTCACAGCGGATGGAGACTCTGAAGAGAACGTGCTGATAGCGGAGTCGGCTGCCGGTTCATCCAAGCTGAGGAAGCAGTTGTTGCTCGACAGCATCGAGGCGGCCGTGAAACACCCCCTTTTCGGGGTGGGTCCCGGGATGTTTGCCGTCTACACGGGCAACAAGTATGGGGATCTCGGTGAGTTGGGGGGATGGAAGGAGGCTCACAACACCTATACTCAACTGGCCAGCGAAGCCGGCTTCCCGGCGCTGGCGATGTTCCTGACCGCGCTGGTGGCGTCGTTCGGTGGAGTCATCCGCGTTTACCGGGCGGCGCGCAAGCTGCCCGGACAGCTCGATGTGGAACGGCAGGCCTACACGTTCGTGATGTCGTTTGCCGGGTTTGCCGTTTTCGCGATGTTCGACAGCCTTCATCACCTTCCATTCCTTTTCATGATGTTTGGCCTGGCCGCCTCCTTCACGAGGTTGGCACTACCGACTCCAGGCAGGTTGCCCGCCCCACCCTCTGTTCCCCAACCTCAACCGGCTTCGGTTGAAGCGGCTGCAATTGAGCCGGTCCGGCCGGTGCGCCGTTTCCGGCCGCCAGGGATTGTCCGAGGTTGAGCCGCTCAAGGGGCGGCTTACGGGCGGCGCCTGCGGGATCCGTTGGCGGTTTTCCTTCCGAGGCGCGGGCGCTATTGTACACTGGCGAAAAGTGTGAGCCAACGCCCGAGGCGCTGGAGTTCCGGGGTCCGCTCCTGGCGGCTCCTGTGTCCCACAGCCAGCTCACAGGAGGATGCTTGAGAGCAAGAGTGTGCCTGGTCTGCATTGTGCTGGTTCAGCTCGCGCTGGGGACGGCGTTCCTGTATCATCGAGCCCCGCAGAGCGACGAGGGCCGGTTCGGAAATGCCGCCTATCTGTTTCTGACCCAGCGCCGTCTGGCCATGCCCAGCGTAGAGACAGCGGGAGTGGACTGGCTTCAGGGCCTGGACCGATACCTGTACTGGAACATGCCGCTCTACCCGGTGGCGGTTGCCGGATGGTTCGGGCTATTTGGAGTCAGCCTGTTCGGCGCACGCTTCGTCTCGTTGCTTTTCGGGGTGTTGACCACGGTTTGCTGGTACTGGATCGTAGGGCGGCTCACTCGCGACCGGACGGCGGCCCTGGTCTGCGCGGCGATGGTGGGATGGAACTACGACGTAGTGAACGTCTGCACGCTGGGGCGAACGGACATGATGTACGTGGGTCTGTCCACCGCGGGGATGGCGGTTTACCTGCTGCTGCGCGAGCGCGGTCTGGGCCGGGCGGTGTTCTGGTCGCAACTGCTGATGGCGGCGGCGCTGTTCACCCATCCCTATGCGGCGTTCGGGGTGTTTGCGGTTGCCGTTCTGGCCGGCGTGCAGGATCGCGGCCGGCTGCGGTGGCGCCATCTGGCGCTTGCCGGGTTGCCCTACGCCGCGGCGGCCGGCGCCTGGCTGCTCTATGCGGCCCAGGCTCCCGAGATTGCGAAAGCGCAGTTGTTGGGCAACGTGGCCGCAGGCCGGCTGAGCTCGTTCCAGACTCCGCTGGAGACCTTGATCCGGGAGATCCAGCAGCGCTACATTGCGCTGGCGGGTGGCGTCCGGGCGGGAGTGCCGCCGGCGATGCGGCTGCGGTTGCTGGTGTTCGCCGGCTACCTGGGGGCGTTTGTGGCCGGAGTCTGCCTGGCCCGCTTCCGCCGGCTGCCCGGTCACGGTATCCTGTTGTTCCTGATGGCGGCGGATTTTCTGCTGCTGGCGTATTTCGAGAACCTGAAGTGGTTCGTCTACCTGGTGAACGTGATTCCGGTCTATGCCTGTGTGCTGGGTCTGTTCCTGGTCTGGGCAGGGCGGCTGGGTCGCAGGCAGCGCGTCCTGGCGATCACCGCCGCCGGAGCGTTCCTGCTTTTCAATGTCGCATCGGTTCTCTACCGGGTCCGGATCGACACCTACGGCAAGGCATTCCGTCCGGCGGCGGAGTTTCTGCGGGAGGCGGCCCGGCCCGGAGAGCTGATCATGGGGGGCTCGGAGCACCTCTACCCGCTGGG
>CAYOTD010000008.1:17801-19232 GCA_964406685.1 uncultured Solibacteraceae bacterium
GAAGGACGATATCAAGCTCGGCTACAGGAGCCGCCTCCAGCCGGTGTTTATCGTGGTGGAACGAACGTACCAGGAGTGGTTCGAGCTGTTCCGGAAAGACCCCGGACTGGACCAGCACGTGCGGCGGCAACTGGCGAGCCGGACGCTGCTGTTCGAGGCGCGGCAATCCAACGAGTTCTATCGCATCTATGGGCCCGCCGACCGGGCGCGCGGCCGGCCGATGCCGCAGTAGCCGCGCCGGCCGCTCCTCTATAATTCTAGGTGAATGCGCACGCCGGATGAGGTCTTCGAGGCGCTGCGGCGGATGCCGGGCCTCGCCGTGTCGCGCGCCGAGCCGTTGTGTCGGCACACGCGCTTCGGGGTGGGCGGCCCGGCGGCGATCTTCGCCGAGGCGGATGGCGTGGAGGCCGCGGCCAGCGCTTTTCAGGTGGTGCGTTCCGCCGATCTGCCGCTGGCCGTGCTGGGCGAGGGGACCAACGTCATCGCGGCGGACGATGGATTCCCCGGTGTGGTTCTGCGATTCACCGGGGGCCGCATCGCGCGATCGGGCGAGAGGATCGTGGCCGAGGCGGGGGCGTCCCTGCGGGACCTGGTCGACTGCGCGGTGGACAGCGGGCTGGAGGGCCTGGAGACCCTGGCGGGGATTCCCGGCTCGGTGGGCGGCGCCATCTACGGCAACGCGGGGGCCTACGGCCATTCGATCTCGGAGCGGGTGGCGCGCGTGAGTTTCTTCGACGGCGCCCGACGGATTGAGATCGATCCGGCCGGCTGCGAATTCGCCTACCGGGAGAGCGTGTTCAAGCGCCGGAGGGATGGGATCATCCTGGAAGCCGAGCTGGTTCTTTCGCCCGGCTCACCCGAGACCCTGCGCGCCACCGCCGATGGGATCGTCGACACCCGGAACCGGAAGTTTCCGGAGCGGCTGAAATGCGCCGGCAGCGTCTTCAAGAACCTGCTGCTGGCCGGGCTGCCCGGGGCGGTGGCCGCCGCCGTTCCGGGGGATGTGGTCCGGGAAGGCAAGATTCCAGCCGCCTGGTTTCTGGAGCAGGCCGGCGCCAAGGGTCGCAGCCGGGGCGACATGCGGGTGGCGGACCATCACGCCAATCTGATCTACAACTCCGCTTCGGGCACCGCAGGCCAGCTCCGGGAGTTGATCACGGAGATGAAAGTGCTTGTACAGCATAAGTTTGCGCTGGATCTGGAAGAAGAAGTGCAGTACCTCGGCTTCGACAACGACTAGCAGCGGGAGGCGGCGTGCCGGTTCGGCTGTTGCCAAATCCGACAGGGGGGATGGAGTTCCCACCGGGGGCGGTGAAGGATAGCGGGTAGGATACGGTATCCTGCCGTGGCGTTCGCACCGGCGGGATGCAGGAGTTTCGGAACGCCGTTTCCGCAGAAGACCGGCAGGCCATTGATGCCGCTGGTGTAGAG
>CAYOTD010000009.1:0-3013 GCA_964406685.1 uncultured Solibacteraceae bacterium
TCGAAGTCGATCAGGCGCGCCTGGTAGAGTTGGCCGCCGACGGTGCAGCGGCGGTCGGAGAGATAGATTGCGGGATAGCCGGGCTGGAGGGGCTGGATTCTGACGAGCGGAATGACCTGCTGGACCTGCGAGAGCAACGCGTCTTTGAGCGCCTGCTAGGGGAAGCGCGTCACGGTCGAGTTGAGCACGTATGCCGGCGTGGTGGTCGGGATCTCAACGAGCGTGACACCAACCGAGCAGGCCCAGTCCGCGACCATCTCCCAGGACAGTGGCTCGTTGGCGAAGCGGCAGATGTAGGGCGTGGCGCCGATGCCGTTATCGCTGGGAACGTTGTAGGTGAACGCTCCGTAGGGGCCGTACTTCGATTCCCAGAAGTTGCGCAGCGCTATCCGTTCGGAATCGCGGAGCCACTGCCGGCGCACGGTGAAACGCGTGGCGCCGGTCCCGAGCAGGAACCGTTGCTCGATCTTCGCATTCCCGGAGCCGAACTGGTGGATCACCACTTCGGGCCGCTGCGCGCGGCCGTACGGGTAGTCGGGCACGATGGGGAACGTGCCGGATGGCGTGATCTCAGGAACGACGACGTTGCCGATGTGATCAGGCATTGCCTTCAAGCGAGCTCGATCAGATCAATACTCACGTCCGAGCGGCCAGGCATGGACGACTGGTTCCACTCGCAGTCGAACCGGACGGTGTACCGGCCCTGCGTGGCTTGGCCGGCCGGGTCGTAAGAGAACCTCGGGTTCGTTTCGTAAGGGTCGTAGAAGTAGAACGGCTCGGCGGGGCCGTTCCGGGCCTCGTAGAAACTGCGGAGCGCCTGGAGTTGCACCGGAGCCAGCCGCTTCACTAGGCGCCACCGCTTGCGGCTCGTGGCGGCCTGTACGGAGCGCTGGGATTCGCCGCAGCGGTACTCGTTCTCGATGACCGTGTACTCGCCCGTGTGGGCGAACGCGCGGCTCAGACTCTGCGGCAGCACCGCGGCGGGCGTGGCGTTTTGAACTGAGCCGGGCATGAGTGCCGTTAGGGTCGGTGCGGTAGCCAGGTGTAAGGTTGCCAAAACAAAGGGTGTTATGATTGTTTTGAGGGGGAATCCGATGGCTAAGCGAACCGTTTACCACGTCACGAAGGATAGCGACGGCTGGAAGGTCAGCAAGGAGGGTGCTGAGAGAGCTTCAGCCAGGACAGACACCAAAGCTGAGGCGGTTGATCGTGCCCGCGAGCTTGCACACAACGTGCCCGGTCTGTCGCAGGTCAAAGTGCACAGAGAAGACAACGTCATCCAGACCGAGTACACGTACGGGGATGACCCGAGGAAGTACCCAGGCTAGACACGGCCCGGTTTGAGCTGGCCCCGGTTGTTTCACAGCACTCTGGAGGATGTGGCCTCTTGCCAAAGAGGGAGCCATGCTCAGGCGGTTACCAAGCCTGGGCTGACCTGGAGTGCCGTCAGTTCCCTCCGTCCTGCGTTCGCCTTCATCGCGTTGATCGCACCCTGCGCCACCACGCGCCCGTTCTGGATGATCACGTTCCCGACCGTTTTCGAGTCGATCTGAAGATTGACGACGGTCGTGCCCAGGCCGGCGCCGGAGGCCACGCCGCCACCGATCGTATCGAGCGAGGGAAGCCCACCCAGGCCGGGGAGCGCCGTGCCGTTCGAGTACCCCGGCGACTGATAGAGCGAGCCGCCCTGCTGCACGATGTCGAGCGGGTGAACCGTGGCGGGCATGCCCCTGGTCGATTGCCCCGTGCTCATTGCGTACAACTGGACCAGGTCCCGGATCTGCTGGCTTCGGATCGCGACGTCCAGGTTTCCGCCGAAGGCCTGCTTGGCGGTGTCCACAATCTGCTTGAGCAGACCCTTGTCGGAGATGTCGACGCCGTACAGCGCCTTGATCTTCTCTCGCGCCTTCTCCTCAGCGCTCTTCACGAACAGCCGCACCAGGCCCGCGACAAAGCCCACGCCCGCGCCGATGGCCGCGCCCAGGGGCCCGCCGAACTTCGCGCCGATCATCGCGCCGCCCCCGGTCGTCATGGCGACGCCGGACCAGCCGCCGCGCCGCAGTCCCTCGAGCGCGAGAAGGCTGCCGCCCGCCAGCAGCGCGCCGCCCTGCCAGCCGCCGATGCCGCGCGCGCCGGCGATCTTGGTTATGTTGCCCATCTCGTCCAGCCGCCAACGCTCCGGCCGATAGCCGATGTTGCCCAGGTTGCTCAGGAGGTCCTTCCACCCCGTGACGCCGCCCAGCAGCCCGGCGCCCGTTTTCGAAGTCACACCGCCGCTGGGGATGAACGGTGGCGTGCCCCACCCTCCGGTCGAACCGCCTGGAATCGGACCGCCCGTCCCGCCGAACACCGGCGCCGCGCCGACGCCCAGCAGCCCGCCCAGTCCGCCAAGCATGCCGCCACCTCCGCCGGGGCCGGCGCCGCCGCCCGCGAACGTCACCTTCTGGCCCGTAAACAGAGACATCAGCGTCGCGGCTACGCGCGAGGTGACCACTTCCTTGATCGCCGTTAGCAGTGCGGTCTTGAACGAGTTCGCGATGGCCGACCACACCGACTGCGACTTCTGGAGCAGCGCGTCGAACACGCCGCCGGCCTGCTGCTTCAGCGACTCGAAGATCGTGCGATTGTGCTCGCGGACCAACTGCGCTGTCCGGTTCGCGGCGTTCCCGCGCGCGGCCTGGATCGCGGCGTCCGTCGCCTCCTGGTTCTGTTGCCGGACGTCCTCGCGCTGCTGGCTCAGTTCCGCAGTCCGCGCCTTGATCTCGTCGGCGCGGTAGCCGAGCCGCTTGAGCGTCAGTTCCTCTTCGAGCAGCAGCCGCGAGGTGTCCATGTCGTAGAGGCGCTGCTTCACCTCGTGGACCTTCTCCAGGTACTCGATCTCGATCTCGGCCTTCCGCTGCTCGACGGCGATCTTCTGCTCGAGCGTTTGCGCGTCCACACCTTCGAGTTGCCGGAGCCGCGCGTCACGCTCGAAGCCCGCCCGCTGCTCCTCGAAGGCATAGACCTGCTCGAT
>CAYOTD010000009.1:3023-19125 GCA_964406685.1 uncultured Solibacteraceae bacterium
CCTGGCGATCTGCTCGTCGTTGTCCAGGCGCTGCTCAAAGCGCCGCGCCTCGATCTCCATTCGCTGCTGGTTGATCTCCTCCTGCTCCTTCGCGTACTCGGCCATCTCCTCGCGCTGCATCGTGCGCACCTTGGCCTGCAACTCGCGTTCAACGTTCTCACGCGTCCTGGCCGTAAGCTGAATCCGGTGCTCGACTCCCTTGTCATCGACGAAGGTGGTGTACTTGGCGATTTCACGCCTGAACTCGCCGATCAGCCGGAAGATTCCGGTGAGTCCCTGCGCCTCCGCCCCGAGCGCCGATTCCAGCGTTTCGCGCTCGATTTCGCGCTGGCGTTTGCGGATAGCCGCCGCACGCTCCAGTTCCTCGATGGTGGGTTCCTTCCTGGCGGGCGTCGCGGGCTTCTTCGCTTCCAGCGACCTGACGTAGTCGATGATCCTGTCCTTTGCGGTTTTCGGAGGAACCAGCCCACGCTGAATCCACCACTCGGGCGTCTCCTTCAGCCGCTCATTGATCTTCTTGATGGCCTCCGCTGTGGTGTCGAGTTCCTTGTTTCCCTGCGCGTGTTCGAGCAGCTTGTTCCCCGCCCACCACACGCCCAAACCGGCCGCGACGGGAGGAATGGCGCGCCCCAGATTGAGCAGCGCAACCTCCGAGCCCACAAGCGCACCGGTCAATCCAGTGCGGACGGCATAGGCGACCGTGCCAAGACGCGCGGCCAGCCCCGCCAGCGGACCGATGCCGAACGAGCCAACTGCCAGGTTGAGCGCAGAGAAGGCTCTGGCGACAGCCGCGATCTTCACGGCGAGCCCGGAGGCCGCTACGACGCCGGCCGCTGCCAATGCTCCCTTCGCGAACGCTTCCAGCGCGCCGGTGTTGTCGCGAAGCCACCTGACCAGGTCGCGCAAGTACCCGATAATCGCTTTGAATTCGTCCTGAAACCGCGCGCCGACCGCCTCCCGGAGATCCTTCACCTCGCGGCCAAGCGCCCTCATCTGCGACTCCGCTTCGGTGGAAGCCGCAGCGCCGGCGCCCTGGATCTTCGCTGCCTCGCGCATTACGGCGTTGTAACGGATCTGGACCTTCTCGTTCTCCGAGAGCGTCCTGCCGAGCTTGAGTTCGGCGTAGTGGATCTCGTTCTCGAAGTCGCGACGCAGGCCCACCGTGCGAAGCGCGCGGGCGTTGCCGAACTCGATCGCCTGGACGATCTTCTCCAGCGCTTCGTGCGGCGCGAGATTCTCTTCGAGGGCCGCGGCATCCTTGGCGAGCTTGGCGAGGCCTTGGGCTTTCGATAGATCCAGGTCCGCGACGATGAGACGGTTGATGGTCCGCAATGCCGCTTCGTTCTCGAACCCCACTTCCTGGACGGCGGCAACCGCCGTCTGCATGGATTGCGCGTTGATGCCGTGCGCCTTTGCCAACGCGCGCGTGGCCGATTCCATGCGGGCCACATGCGCGGCATCCTTTGCGGCGCCGATGGTCCACTCCTTCGCCCAGTGGAGCGCCGACTGGATCGCGTCAGCGAGCAGGTTCCCGGCGGTCGCGCCCTTGACCATCGAGGCCGTCATCCCGTCGACGCCTTGCGAGGCGTCGCGCGCGGCCTTCGTGGCGGCGCGCTCGAGGTTCGACAGGCTAACGTTGACGGTCTTGAGAGACTGGTTCGCCCTGTCCACCTCGACGGTGACGACGAGTTCCAGCTTATTGTCGGCCATGGGAAGTGATCCGCTCTTGATCCAGCCGCTGGCGTTCTTCTTCGAGGATCAGCACCGCGTAGAACTCGTCTGCGCGGATCTCGTCGAGGGAGACGTGGACGCCCAGGTTCAGCGCAGCCCGCAGGTCGAGCGCGCGCCGGAGGAGCAGGCCCGTCTCGCTCGACTGCGCCGCGTCAAGCTTGTCGAGCGGGCAATGGTCACAGCGGCCGCCGTCATCGGGCGCGTCCGGGCAGAGCTTGGGGTCGCACAGGTCCTCGCGCCGCAGGACCCAGTGGACGAGGAAGCGGAGGGACGGCCGCTCCGGCCACTCCCCGTTCAGAAGTTTGGGTCGCGGTCCTCCTGGAAACCGGCATCGAGGGCGTCGATGGCGGCCTTCACCGCGACGGCCTGGTGGATGATGGTAACTTCGCCGGCGTAGCCCTCGGCGGAGCGCGCGAGCTTCTTGTAGAGCGCGCCGGCCGCCGCCAGGTTGATCGTCAGCTCCTGCTTGTTGAAGGGCAGGTCGAGGATGCGCGCGAAGCCGCGGCGGTACTCGAAGGCGTCCTTGGCCGAAGGCATCGCAATCAGGTGCGTCACGGTGCCGCCGAGCACGCGGAGCGTGACACGGTAGGCGTCGCCAGCCTGGACCACGTCGTCCACTTCGGCCTGGCTCAACTGCTCGATGATTCGGCTGGCCTCGAAGGGATCGACCTCGACCGGCTCCTGCTCCTCGACGCGGATCTTCGCCAGCAGCGCGGCGTCCACATCCTCGGAGTTCGGAACCGCGGTTTCCGAGATCCCGCGCCCGAGCTGCTTGATGATCACCTTGCGGCGCCGCTGACGTTCGGTCCATTCGGCGTCAGACGGGAAGCGCACCCGGACGGTCTTCACGCCCTCGGGAGTGCGCAGTTGCATCGCGACCGGCCGGGCCGCGTCGAAGATGGGAGTGTTCGTTTCCATTTGAATCCTCTCTACTGGCAGATGCTGTCCACGCCGCACTTCGCCACAGCCGAGACGACGCCGTTCGTGTTGTCGTACATCGGCAGGCACTCGACGGCAACCGTTACGATGCCGTCCGTCTCGCCGACCTCGGCGGTCGCGAAGGAGACCTTCTGCCAGGTGATCTCCAGTGAGTCGTTCGCATCGTGGGTCAGGGACAGAACCGCCGTGCCCGTGGACTGGTTCTTGAGCTTCGTCAGCTCGGTCGAGCCGTTCTCAAATCGCGCCGTGAAACGCAGCGTGCCCTGCCGGTTGCCGAACTCCATGCGGCCGCGGATCGCGCCGCTGGTCGCGTCACCGGCAGTCTGGAAGCCGGAGCCGGGATAGAAGCCCGCGTCCATCCGGACGTTGTTCTTCCAGCCGGTTTCGAGCGACACGATGTTCTTGTTCGAGACGTAGTTGACGCCATTGATCGTGAGCGCGAGCGACGCCGAGGGCAGCAGCTTCTCGATGGTCGCGGCCGGCATCGTGATAGCGGAAGGCTCGGTCAATTTGCCGGAGCCGGCGAACTCGACGGTGATTTTGCTGTTGGCGCGCCCCGGTCCGCTGCCGACGGTGATGGTCCAGCTCTCGACTACGCAGCCGACCGCCATCCGGTCGAGCACGACGCCGGCGCCCGGGCGGATCTGCTCGACGAAGGAAAAGTAGGGCAACTCGGCTGCGTCGCCGTTGGCGGGCATCAGCGGCGTGCAGGTGTAGGTGAAGTTCGGGGTGGTACCGCTCTTGACCACCTTCCCCAGGCCGAACGCCATCGCCCACGCCGCAATCTCGGCGCTGAGATACTTCTCCAGCGTGCCGGCCACGTCCCAGGAGGTCTGGAAGGACTGAGAGGGAAACTCGTGGCCCTTACCGAACTCCTCGGCGTCGTTCTCGGTGTTCAACTTGGGGTTGGCGAGCGCGGCGTTGAGCTTGCCGAAGCGCCACATCTGCGCGCCCGTGTTCGCCGTCGCGATATCGGTCTGCTTCTGTTTGCCGAAGCAGACCAGGACCTCTTGCAACCTAGTCGTGGACATCTTCTTTCACCTCCGGTTCGGGCGGCGCGCACTGCGTCCAGCCAGCCACCATCGCGGGCACCAGCACCTCGGGCCTGGCATCGAACTCTTTCGGCTCGCCGCCGCCCCAGGGCGGCCGGAGCCACACTTTGGAATCACTCATCTCCGATCTCCGTGAACGTGATGGGAACCTCGAAGTAGTCCAGCCCCTCGGCATCGGTCTGCCGCTGGATCAGCGGCAGGTCCATCGGATAGCAGGAGGGATGGACCGTGGCGTTCAGCATCGGCACTTCCGATCCCGCCGGAACGCCTTTGGTGATCAAACGGAACAAGCGGTAGTACGCTGTGCCCACGGCCGCTTCGGGCTTCGCCCGCAGAAAGAGCGTGACCTGGTGCTTCCAGACGTCGACACCGCCGAACGCGCCCGGCTGTGTACCCTGCCAGACCGCCATGATCGCCGGCGCCGGCATGTTGTGAATCGCGTGCGCCAGGCTGATGTTCTTCGGGTACGAGTCGTGGTACGGGTAGATGCGCGACGGACCGCCCTCCATCTCAGCGACGAGATCCGGAATCGTCCGCAGCATCGCTAGAAGGTTGTCCACCAGTTCGGCTGGGTTGATCATCGCTGTTTACCACCGAGGGATCGCTCCAGGAGCAGGCGGCCTTTCATCTCGTTCACCACTCGTCGTGCCGCCTCGAGCACAGCGGCTTTGTTCTTCGGCGAGAAGACCACCCACGGCTCGATCTTCTGATTGATCCACGCTTTGATCCGGTCCTTGCGGGTCGAGAGGGACGCCTTCGCACGGCTCTCGCTGACCGTTCGGACCATGAAGTTGCGGAGCATGTCGCCGGTTAGCGTAAGGTTCCGGCGATTGCCCCTGCCAAGCCTTGTCTTGCGAATGGCGTAGCGCTTCGTCAGCGGCTTGGCAGGTGCGTCGCTCGGCCCCAGTGCGGCGCCCAAGCGGTTCTTCACAGCCGCCACTCCGACGTTGCCGATCTTGAACATCTGGTGCTGGCGGAAGTTCAGGCGGTCCAGCCGGATCTCCTTCTTCTGGTAGATCCGTACGGACGCCATAGGTGCCTCACGATTCCCGAAGCGCCAGCCACGCGCCGCGCGTCGGATCGGACAGCACCTCGTACACCTTGTAGGTCTTGCCCGCCACGGTCACTTCATCGCCGTGCTCCGGCGCGGCCGCAAAGTCCGCGAGGTTGACGAACAGGCGCGCATAGACACCTTCGACGTGGCGCTGCTCGTCGGTGGACCGCTCGATGATCGCCTTGATGGTGAACGCCTGCCCCGTGGCGGGCTGGTAGCTCACCAGTTGGCCGAACGCCGCCAGGACCGTGCGATTCAGGATGCCGAACGCGTCTGAAGCCACGAGCCACCTTCGTCAAAAGCCGGTCTGGTGAATGCGGTAGGCGAACTTCACGCGCAGCACGCCGTCTCCGGCGGCGTTGCCGGTGATCTCGCCCGCACCCAGATTGTGCAGCACCAGCGGCTGGTTCTCCCCGTTCGCTTTGGACACGATGCTGTCCAGCTTGGGCAGGATGTTCGTCACGGTGTCGGCGGCCTGATCGATGAAGCCGGTCGTCTCCACGGTCTGCGACACCTGCACGCCGGAGCCGTTGGTGAACTTCACCGCTAGGTTGGCGGTGGCCTCGGCGAAGACGTTCGTCCCCGCATCGAGGAACGCCAGGCCGCCCAGGAATTCCAGCACCTTCCCGGCACCGGGCGCGGGCACCAGGGTCTTTGGCGTGGCGCGAAGCGCCTTCACCTCGGCCGAGGTCAAAACGGCTTCGGCGTACCGGAGCTCGCCGCCGCCCTGCACGACGCCCGCCGCCATCACGCGCTGCTTAAACTTTTGCACGCCCATGCGCTTTCTCCTTCCGCTGTTTGGCTTGAGGGGCCGCGGCGGGCCCGCCCATCTGGATCTTCCGCAACTCGAACAACTGCCGCAGAGTCCGCAGGTACTGTCGTGCCGGGCCCGGAGCGTCCGGAGGAGGCGGCATCGCCTCCCCCGGCTTCATCGGCTGGCCGTTGAAGACCGGCAGACGCTCGGTCGCCAGGTATTGCGCCGAGGGATCGAACTTCGGCAAAGCACGGTAGGCCATGGCATCCTCCCGGCTACGCGACCGCCGAGGCGAAGAAGTAGCCCATCTCGCTCGCGACGAGCTTGATGTCGAAGGCCATTTCGATCTCGACGATGTCGGAAGCGATGATCTCCCACCGGTATCGCTTGATCCGGTTGCCTTCCGCGCCCGCGCCGAGATAGCCGCTCCACGCGAAGGTGTAGGCGGCGCTCGGCGTGAGAAGTCCGGCGTTGGGGGCAACGTGCGCCAGCAGCGCCTGCTTGCCGCCGATGAAGGAGTGCGACGCCGTGGCGCCCTCGGCCGCCGTGTTCTCGATGGCGCCCATCACGAGGATGCGGTCGATTTCGAGGATCGCCGCCAGGGCCTCGCGCGTGATGCGCGCGGGACCGCCGTTGGTCTGGCCGTACTTCACGCGGTCCACCAGATCCGGATGGTCCACCAGCTTCAGCCACACCGGTTCCGAGATCACCAGCGTGTTGGCGGGATAGCCGGTGGCCTGCTTGATGGCGAGTTTGCCGGCGCGAATGTCCTCGATGGGGTTCGAGGCCGGATCGTTCCACTGGAGGAACTGGCTGCCGGTCGGGCCGGCGGCGACGCCCGTCATGTCGGTGCCCCACTTGCCGGTTGAGAACAGGGCGCCCGCGAAGAGCTTCTCGCGGCGGATCAGCGCTTGCTGGCTGAGGAACTCGGTCGCGTCGCGGTCCATGTTGATCACGGGGTCGGCGTTGCCGCGAAGCTGGTCGGGAATCGGCTTGGACTCGGCCCATACGTTGCAGAAGTAGGTGGGCGTGTTGTCCAGCCGGTAGCCCACGCTGGCGGCGGGAGTGCCGGGCGCGCGCTGTTGCATCTGATCGCGGAAGAAGTCGCCGCGATTGTAAACGTAGTAGCGGTCGCTCTGCTTGGAAACCGGAATCACCGGGCAGATCTGCGACGCCACGAACTCCGACTGATTCTGCAGGTACGCGATGCTGATCTGCGTCAGCGGCGTATTGACGTGGACGTCACCGGGAGTCGGGAGGTACATGGTTGGTTATGCTCCTTTCGTTTGCTGGCTGCTGCTACCGCTGGAGGATCAGCAGGGCCGGAATGATCTCGCCCGCGGCGCCGGCCGCCGCAAGCGCTTTGCCGAGGATCTTGCCCGAGGACTGCGTGACAGCGCGCCCGCTGGAGTCCGCCTCGATCAAGGCCCCGCGCGCGACGGCCGCGCCCGCCACCACCTTCGACACTTGGCCGGGTTGGCAGGCGAACGCGAGCGCCTTGCCCGCCGCTTCGGGCTTGTTCTGAATCACGCCGTCCGCGGCCAGGCCGGCGCCGGTCGGGTCCACCTGCCCATCGGCGGCGATGGTCCCGAAGTAGAATTGCTTCCCGCTGAGGTCCTGACCGGCCTCAACGGTGAGCGTCGTCAGACCCAGTTCGCAAGCCATGGATCGTTGTCTCCTTCGTCGTTTGGATTTGGCTCGCCGTGCTAACTCGGCTTCACCGAGGCCGACTTCTCAGCGAGGTACTGCTCGTAGAGCCTGGGGTTCTGGGTCAGCGCCTCCACATACGCCTGCGCGAACGGGATGCGCTTCGCCGCCGCGATCTGCTCGGCGGTTCCCTTGAGTTGCGCCTCCGCGCCCACCGGGAGCGCGTGCGTCTGCGTCTGCACCGCCGTACGGCGCGAGTCTGCGGCCTTGGCGGCCAGCAGCGCGTCGCGCACCTGCGGGACGGTCATCTTCTTCGAGATGGCCTCCGGCAGGAACTCCGGCTTGCCGGCCAGGGAGCACAGCGCGGCGATCTCTTCGTACTGTGCGCGAAGGTTGGCTTCGATTGCGGCGGCGTCGACAACCGGCGCGGCCGGGTTCGCGGCGGGCGTGGGTTCCTCCGCGGGCTTCGTTTCCGTGGGTACCGGCGGCGCCGGAGCTGCGGTGGCGTCTGCCGTCTTGGTCACTTCCTGATCCATCGTCATTTCTCCTTCTGGAATCTGCGTCCCGGCAGACGCCGCGACGCGAGCTTGCCTGCGGGCCTTCGCCGCCTCTACTACGGCGGCAACGGCCTCATCAAACGTGCCTGCCCGATCCGCGAGGCCCACCGACAGCGCTTTCTCGCCATAGAACAGGCCCGCCTCGGTGTTGCGAACCAGCGCGGCCTTCAAGTCGCGGTTCCGGCCGACCGCGCTCACGAAGATCTCGTAGAGCCGGTCGATCTCGGTTTGGAGCGTGGCGCGGGCGTCGTCGGTGAGCGGCTGGTGCGTGCTGAAATCGTTCTTGCGCGCCCCGGCATAGACTGCGGTGAACTTCCGGCCTACCTTCTCGTCGAAGCCCGACTGGTCCAGGTGGACCGCGATCACACCCACCGATCCGACGCCGCCGGTCCGGGTGACGAACAACTTCTCCGCACTCGATGCCAGGGCGTACGCAGCGGAGAAGGCCTCGTCGTTCGCGACCGCGTACACGGGCTTCTCCTGCCGCGCAGCGAAGATTTCGTCCGCCAGGTCGAAGAGGCCGCCGACCTCACCGCCGGGCGAATCCACGTCGAGCAGGATTCCCCGGATGAGCGGGTCCGCGACGGCGTCACCGAACTGGCTCCGGATGCTCTCGTAGGATTGGAGGCCGGATTCGGCATCCAGCCACGACGCCTTCTTCACCAGCGTGCCGGAGATGCCGATCACCGCGACGCCGTCTGGAGTGACCAGATATGGCTTCCGTTCGCGCTCTTCGTCGGGACCCGCGTCGTCCTGGTCATCGTCCACCGGCGTGGCGACTGGAACGATCACCTCTTCGAGAGCTACCGGATCGGGTATGCCGACGCGCGGCCCAATCGCCTGGAGGATGACGCTCAGCTTCTGGGGCTGGATCAGCAGCGGAACCCCAAACACCCGTCCGGCGAGGTGCGGGAGATAGCTCGTCTTCACTCGGTCGTCTCCTTGCTGCCTTGTTCGCCCTCCGGTCCCTGCTTGTCCTTCTCTTCGCCGCTGGCCAACAGGTTCCCCTTGGGCGTCGTCTTGCGAGGATCGGAGTCGAGAATGAGACCGAGCCGGTCGGCGCGCTCGTTGTCTCTGGCGATCTGCCGGTCCACTTCTTCCTCGTCCATGCCGGTTTCGTTGATCGACATGCTCCGCGACTTCAGGCCGGCCCGAATCGCCAGGATCTCGGCCTTGACGTCTTTCTCCGGATCGACCCAGGCCCACTTCGGCGTGTGCCACTCGACGGCGAGGTAGTCGCCGCGGTTCGCCTGGTAGTCGCGCGCATCGAGCTTCCCGGCCAGCACCGCCTGCTCAATGAACGCCTGCCAGGTGGCGCGGCAGAACTGGTAGATGAAGACGCTGTACTGGATCTGCTCGCACAGCCTGCGGAACGAGAGAATGCCCGCCCGGATCGACGAGTAGTTCGTCTGCGAGAGGTCGCCGGTGAGCATGTCGTAGGGCAGGCCGATCCCGGCGGCGATGCGCAGCAACTGGAGCCGTTCGAAGGCTTCGTAGTTGCCGCCCACATCGGCGGGTTCGGTGAACTTCACGTCCTCGCCCGGGTCCAGTTCCTGCATCGTTCCGGCTTCGAGGCGGGCCTCCACCACGCCTTCCTCACTGGACGCGGCCGGACCGCCCGACTCGTTCTTCTCACCCGGCGAGGATCCGGGGAAGAAGGGGTCTTCCGGATTCGTGCGGACGATGAAGGCCATCATCATCGCGGCGAACTTCTTCCGGAGCAGCTCCGCGTCGTCGTACTGGTCGAGTTCCCACAGACGCACGAGCGCGGTCGCCAGCCAGGGGATGCCGCGGACCTGGCCCGGACGAAGCGGCCGGAACAGGTGCATGACCTCGGTCGCCGGGACCCGCATCAACTCCAGGTAGTTCGGTGCGAAGATGCGCTCGCCGGGATGCTCCCTGTAGAAGTAGTAGGCGGCGCGGCGGCCGGCGGAGTCGAATTCGATCGAGCACTTGACGGTGTGGCCCGCCGGCGTTTCGGGCGTAGGGCGCGAAACGTAATACGGCAACTGCTCCGCTTCGATCAACTGCAACTGGAGCGGAACCGTCAGCCCATCCCGCATCGTCCGGACGTACTTGCGGACGAAGCACTCGCCGCCTTCGACCATCGACCGGAACGCAAGCGCCTGGAGGCCATAGATGTCTGTGGCGCCCGACGCGTCGGCCTCGTTGGCCCACTGGCCCCACAGCTTCTGGATCGTCTCCTTGATAGCGTCCGCCGGATGCAGGGACTGCGGCTTGATGCCGTTGCCGATAGCGTTGCATACCCACTCGTCCACCGCCTTCGAGGCCCAGCCATCCTTGCGGACGATGTCCCGCGAGCGCGCCACCAACTGGTCCTGCGACTGATACCAGATGGAATTGATGGCATCGCGAGTCGTCGTCCACGACCCCATTCGCCGTCCGGTCGTCGCCGCATCGTACGGGGCGCCGCCGGCGCGGCGCGCGGGAGGGTTGGGCGCACCTCTCCCGCCCCGTGTGATGCGGGTCAGAAACGATCCAAGTTTGAACACGGTCAGAAGCCTTTGCTCGACGAGAGGCGGTACTGGCGGCGGCGACGGGTGGCCGGGTTGAGTTCCCTTTCGATGGCGGCGATCACACGTTCCATCTCGTTCAGGGAACGGTAGACCGTCGTGCGCCCCTCAAACGAGACGGTCGTGACGCCGGAGGCGTAGGCCTCCTTGATTGCGTCCAGGTGCGCCTGCGTCCACGCCATCGATCACCACCCAAAGCGCCCGATGATTCTGCGGCCCGTGCGGGATCTCGCCGGCTTTGCCGGAGCGGCCGGTTCCGGCTTAACCAAGGGCCGCGATGGGACGTGCGCGCCCATGCGTTCCTCCATCGCGCGCCAGTGCTTTTCCTGGTAGCGGTCAAGACCGATGCGTGCGGCCGCCGCGCGGGCGTACACTCGGCAATCGAGTGCCTCGTTGCGTTCCCGCATCTTCTGCCACTCGTGCCGCCGGTAACCCTTCACGAGCTTCGTCACCAACTGCTCAGCGGTGAGCTGCTTGAAGTATTCATCGCTGTAGCGCGGGAAATGGCAGTAACCCGGCGGGAAGGGGAGGCCATTTGCCAGGTCCTCGTCCGTGGGCCGGTCAAGGCGCAGCCAGCGGTACAACTCCTCCTTCGCCATGCCCGAGTTCACGGGCCAGACGCGGACGCCCCGTTTCAACTTCGCGCCTAGCGGCCCGACTTCGACCGGAGACGCCGACCCGACGAGCGCCGGCGCCCTCGAGTCGCCCTTGATGACCAGCACGCGGCCGCCCTGACGCCGGGCCCATTGGTAGACCTCCGTGGTTGCGAAACCCGAATCCACTGCCAGTTGCAGGATGGGCAACTCCAGGCCATTTGCCACCGGATACGTCTCGTTCAGCAGCGTGCCCAGCTTCTCCCACACAGCGGCGCGCGAGGTGTCGCCTTCGAAGACCCGGTAATCGATGGACCAGGACTCCTTGCCCCGCCCGTACGCCACAACCTCCACTTCGATGCGGTCCTTCTGAACGTCGGCTCCGGCAACCAGGAACAATCCGCCGCGGGGGACAGCGCCGACCTTGTACTGCTCCCGCCGGTCGTAGAGCTTCTGCCAGTCCGGAGCCTCACCCAGCAGCGTCCACGTCTCGCCCAGCACCGTGTTGACGAAGACCTGCAGCAGCGCCGGGTTCTTCTGCGCCTGCTCGAAGTGTTTGGCGGCATCCGACCAGGCGAACCAACCCACCGGCGAATAGAGGCTCGACAGGTGAAAGCCCGCCGTGCGTCCGTCGCCCGCCGCCGCAGCCCGCCATTGGCCGCGCGCCAGCATCCAGTGTTTTTGGTGATTCTGGATTTCCTGGCCGCAGTGCTCGCAGACGTAGACGACCTTGTCGGGCTGGCCCTTCGGCCACCGAAGTTGCGCGAATTTCAGAACCTGGAACTCGCGGCACACCGGGCACGGCACCCAGTAGCGGCGCTGATCGCTCTCCTCGAACGCCGCCTCGATGCGGCTCATGCCGGTGATCTTCGGCGTCGAGCACAGGAACACCTTGCGGCGCGCGAAAGTGCGCGTGCGCGCCATGGCGAGGTTGACCGGATCGCCCTCGCCTTCCACATCGCCCGGGTAAGCGTCCACTTCATCCAGAAACAGGAAGCGCGCCGCCATGGAGCGCAAGCCCACAGCGCTGTTCGCACCCGTCATCACCAGGACACCACCGGGGAACTCCTTCGAAAGGACCGTATTCCCCGAGTCGCGTGATCGCGGACTCTGCACAAGATTCCGCAGCACCTCCGACTCCTCGATCAGCGGATCGACGCGCTGCTTCGAGTTGCGCTTGGCCATCTCCACCGTGGGCTGGACCGCCATCATCGGGCCCGGTGCTTGGTGCACCACGTACCCGATCCAGTTGTTGCCGCATTCGGTGCCCCCGATCTGCGCGCCCTTCATGAACACCACGCGCTCTACCGGTGAGGACGGCGAAAGGCAGTCCATGATCTCGCGGAGATACGGTGTACGGTCGGTGCGCCAAGGCCCCGGCTCGGCCGACGCGCGCTGCGAGAGCGTGCGGTACTTGTCGGCCCACTGCGAGATCGTCAGCAGAGGATCGGGGCGCGCTCCTGCCGCCGCGGCGCCCGAGTAGATCTCGTCAGCCGTTGGAGTCTGCAAACTCATTCAGCGCCTTCCGAATCTCGGTCGCGAGGATCTCGTAGCATTTGGCCGCATCGGTCTCGGCCGCGAGCATCGCGGCCACGCGGTCGGGGATGTTCAGCAGGTGGTCCCGGAACCGGCGGAACTTGTTGAACGCCGCGATCTGCACCTCGTCCTTGGAGACGAGCTTCGCGATCCGCTCTTCGTACTCGATCTTGGCGAGGCGCGCCTGGTAGTGCTCCCGCACGGCCCGCGCCTTGGTGTACTGGCTGGCTCCGAACCCGGAACCGTCATCCTCGTCCTGCCCGCGCCGCGTCACGGCCGGCGCGTACTGGGCGGTGTTCTGCTCCCAATCCGCGTCGGCCTGTTCAGCGTTGATCCGGCCGTCCGGCAGGGTAGCGATCCTCCCTGCGGCAATGGCTTTCTGAACCGCCGACAGGGCCACTCCGCGATGGGCGGCATATGCCCGCAGGCTCATGATCGCCACAGCTTCGCCTCCCAGTGGGCCCGCTCACGATTCGGCCCGATTCCCGAACATTTCGCTTGAGGTTCCCGGCCAACCGAGTGATGAATCGAGGGGCCGGACGCGAGGTTCGCATCCGGTGGGTTGGCCGCCTGCGCCGCCCCGCAAACGACCAGTAGAGAGGAGACCACCATGACAACATTCACGATCAGCACCGACAACAACATCACCGCGTTCGCCACGCCCGAGGCCGCCCAGGACACGCTGGCCCTCGGCGCGATGGCCTTTGCCAGCCAGAAGGAGCTGGCGAAGCTGGCCGCCGGATGGCCCATCGGACGGCTGGCCGAAGTGTGGAACGGCTTCGCCGGAGTAGCGCCCTTCGGCGACCTCAAGCCGGTCAAGAAGTTCACGGACCGCAAGACGGCCGTCACGCGCATCTGGCACGCCATCCAGAAACTGGCCCCCGCCGCGGAACAGGCCGCCCCCGTCGCGCCGAAGCAGGCCAGGGCGACCAAGGCCGCCAAGGCCAACGACAACGCGCCCGCGGCGCGCGAAGGCAGCAAGAAGGCCGCCGTGCTGGCGCTCCTCTGCCGCCCGGAAGGCGCCACCCTCGCCAACATCATGAAGGCCACCGACTGGCAAGCCCACAGCGTGCGCGGCTTCCTGAGCGGCAGCATCGCCAAGAAGATGGGGCTGACCATCGAGTCCTCAAAGAACGAGGCGGGCGACCGCACCTACCGGATCGCGCAGTAGGCACGCCCGCCTCCAATCCGCCGCCTGGAAACGGGCGGCGTTTTTCTTCGGCCACGATCCTCTTTCCGCTTGCTATCCCCCGCCGCCGAAGTGATGAATCGTCATGCAAGGAGATAAGCAGATGGCTACCCACAGAACGCAGACCAAGACCCGCAAACAGAGCGCCTTCGCGATCGAGATCAAGCCGGACACCGACCTGGGCCTCGCGATGCTGATCGCCGAGTTCCACCCCAGGGTCGCCACCGACAGCTTCCGGTACGAGCCGGTCGCGGTGGTGGCAACGCTCAACGAGGCGCGCGAGGTCGCCGCCCAGGACCGCGCGATTCGCGACCGCGACTACAAGATCGAGCCGCAGGTCTACCGGGTGTGGGCACGCGGAATCGGCGGCGACTACATCGAAGCCGGCCTCGCGTAACCCTGGGCCGCGCCGCCCGCGACCGCCCGGCGACGGGCGGTTTTTCAGTTCACGGCCACTGCCTTCTCCTTCGCCACGTCGTCGAACGCCCGCCCGGTAGCCTCCTGCGTGGCGCGACCGCCGGTGAAGTCCTGCCACCGCCGCACGATCACGTCGCAGTACCTGGGTTCGAGCTCGATGATTCGCGCCTGCCGCCCGGTTTTCTCGCACGCGATCAGCGTCGAACCTGAGCCGCCGAACGGATCGAGAACCGTATCGCGGCTCTTGCTGCTGTTCCGGATTGCCCGGTCAACGAGCTCGACGGGCTTCATCGTCGGGTGCACGTCGTTCACCACCGGCTTCTTCACGAACCACACGTCGCCCTGGTCGCGGGCGCCGCACCAGTAGTGCTCGGCGCCTTCCTTCCAGCCGTACAGCATCGGCTCGTACTGCCGCTGGTAATCCGACCGGCCCATCGTGAACGTGTTCTTCGCCCAAATGACAAACGTGGACCAGTGGCCTCCGGCCTCGCGGAAGGCCTTCTGCAGCGTGTGCAGCTCCGAAGACGACATGCAGATGTAGACGGCGCCCTTCGTGACCGCCAGGATGTTGGCGCACGCCTGCTGAAGGAACCGTTCGAAATCCGCTCCCAGGTTGTCGTTGGCGATCTTCCGATTCTTCTTTCGGAGCTTGTCCTTCATCGTCGCGCCGTAGTTCACGTTGTACGGCGGGTCGGTGAAGACCATATCGGCCAGGCCTCCGGCGAGGACCTTCTCAACGGACTCGATCAGCGTGGCGTCGCCACACAGCAGGCGGTGATTGCCCAGGACCCACACGTCGCCGGGGACCGTCGCGGGGCGTTCGGGCGCCTCCGGTACGGCATCGTCGTCGGTGAGGCCCGCGCCCGGCTCCGCTTCCGGATCGGCGAGCAGGCTTTCCAACTCATCGTCGGTGAAGCCAACCAGGTCGAGGTTGAAGCCGTCCTCCTCGAGCGCGGCCAGTTCGACGCGCAGCATCTCTTCATCCCAACCGGCGTTGAGCGCCAGCCGGTTGTCGGCCAGCACCAGCGCGCGGCGCTGGGTTTCGGTCAGGTGGTCAAGGACGATGACCGGAACCTCGGTCATGCCCAGTTTGCGGGCGGCGAGCAGGCGGGCGTGGCCGGCGATGACGATGCCATCGGCGCCGGCAAGAATCGGATTGGTCCACCCGAACTCGGCGATCGACGCCGCGATCTGGGCGACCTGTTCGTCACTGTGCGTGCGCGCATTCCGGGCGAACGGAATCAGCTTCTCGACCGGCCACGCCGCGACCTGCAAGCTCGTCATGCTTTGGTGGGTTGAGCGGACTTCTGGAACAGGTCGAGCGCGTTGTGCAGATCGACGATCCTGGCGATCATCGGCACCACCACGGAGACGAGCTTGTCCCAACTGAATTGCCTGGCGAGATCTGTGCTGGCGTCATACGCGAACTTGAGCACGTCCAGCACCAACTCCAGCTTCTTGTTTCCCTGGCCGGGCAACGGAATCGCTTGCTCGACGGCCTGAATGGCAGCCAGGACCAGGGGGAAGATCTTGAGGACGATGAGCAGGGTGTTCATCGGTTTGGCTCCTACGCCGTCTTCGGCTGCGCCTGGTTCACCACGTTGGCGATTGCCGTGGTCGCGGTGGTCAGCGCCTGGACGATCTGCTGAAGGGTGGCGAGCACCGGCGTGATGGTCGCGTCCACCTGCTTGGCGACGGCGGCGGCCACGGCCTGCGCATCCACGCCCACGCCGGCCGCGCTCACATCGGTAGCGCGGTTGGCGGGCACGGCGCCCGCGGCGAGGTTCATGCCGGCGCCGCTGGCCACGGGATTCCAGAACGAATCGTGGGCCAGGTTATTGAGCTCGATGCTCCGCTTGCCCACCATGTTGGCGGTCTCGACGGCGTTCTGGAGCGCCTGCGACGCGATCTGGTTCAGCCGCGTCTGCTCGATCTGAGCCTGGCGCGCGGCCTGGACGTCCAGATCCTGGTAGACGTCGTAGGTCCGTTTGATGTTGGCGTACGTCACCCGCTGGTTCTCGTTGTGGGTGGCGCCGCCGGTGGCGTTGACGTTCTTGAACGATTCGTCCGTCCCGGTCTCGAACTCGCGTTCGGCCTGG
>CAYOTD010000010.1:0-19075 GCA_964406685.1 uncultured Solibacteraceae bacterium
CGTTCTCCTGGTACGACGCCGTATACAGGTAGGGGTACGGGACTTGCAGTAGCTTCTCCGTGTACGGCCGCAGGTCGGCGCGCACCTGGTTCAGGTTGCGGCTCCAGACGCTTTTGCGTCCCAGCGTGGAGACGTAGGTCAACGACAGCCCCATGCCCATCATCTCTTTCTCGAAGGTCAGGTTGGATTGAAGGCTGTAAGGCGTCCGCAGGTCCGGGTTCATCCCGCTGGCCCCCGTTCCGCCCAGCAGATACGTTGTGCCGGGGAACGGCTGCGGGAACGAGAAGGCGGGACCGGAACTGGTGATCGAGTTGGTGAACGACTCCGACAGCTCGAACGGCGCGCCGCCGCCATCCGAGATGTAGGGCTGCATGGCCACAAAGTAGACGCCCGTGCCTCCCCGAATCACGAACGTGTCGGAGGTGGTGGGACGCCAGGCGAACCCGAGTCGCGGCGCGAAGTTGTTGTTGTCCCGGTTCAGCAGCTTGGAGCCGATCCCCGCGGCCGATGCCGTGAGTATCGGAACGTTCTTGGGGAAGCCCGGATGAATCCTGCTTTTCGACTTCTCGTCCGGCACCACCAGGGCGTTGGCCGCCGGAATGAAATTTGCGTACAGGTTCTGCTCCACATAGCCAGGATCAAGCAGGGAGTAGCGGATTCCGAAGTTGATCGACAGCCGCCGCGTCACCTTAAAGTCGTCGGTGAAGTACATCTCCCAGTTCTTCCGGTGCGGATAGACGGCGCCCACCGAGGTGGATCGCGAACTGCTGTCCATGATGCCCAGCAGGAAATCCGCGTACGGGTTGTTAGTGAAACGGCCATTGAAGCTGTACGTTCCGTAAACCAGGCTGGGAGAGGTCGCCCAGGCACGGCCGTTGAAACTGTCACGATCGAATCCGATCCGGATATTGTGCTTGCCCTTGGTCCAGATCACGTTCTCGATGATGTGATAGTTGCTCCAGGTCCAGCCGCTCTGATTCCCCTGATAGAGGGAGGAATAGCCGGTGATGTTCATTCGCGGGAGCGCGCGAACATCCTCCAGGTCCTTCAACACCAGGCCGGAAGCCTTCACCACGTCCATCCCCCGGTTCTGGCCGCCATAGAGGCTGTCGTCGCGGGCGTAACCGAGCCGCAACTCGTTCACCATCGTGGGCGAGATGATGTGCGTGTCCGAGAGAACCACCACCCACTGGTCGCGCCATTGGTCGTACTTCCCGATGGTCGGGAAGTTGTCGCCGTCATAGCGCTCGTAACGGTAGGTCTGGTAGAGCATGCGGCCGAAGATGGAGTTGGCGTTGCTGATCTTGTGGTCGGCCCGGACCGTGTGCTGATCGCTCGAGTTGGGGAAGACGAAGACGCCGGTGAAGCGGTCCGTGCCGCTGTTGACCGCCGGATAGAAGGTGTCCTGGAAGTACTTGGACACGCCGCTGATGCGAGTGGCCGGGATGCGTTTGTCGGGGAAGGGTGCACCGCTCAGCGGGTCGTTGAGCGCGCCGGAAATCGACGAGAAGTCGCCCGAGCGAAAAGCCGTGCTCGGCACTACCGCGTTGGCCACGTACGGCGTCTGGCTGCCGCGCAGCCCCTGCCAGGCGTAGTGCAGGAATGTGCGGTTCCGCCCATCGTAGATCTTGGGAAGGAAGACCGGCCCCCCGATCTTGATGTTCGGCCGGAAGATCGGCGGGCCCGTCGCCCGGGTCGGGGAGAAGAACGTGCGCGCCGCGAAACCGGTGGCGTTGTAGTGCAGCCAGGCTTCCCCATGAACTTCGTTGGTGCCGCTTTCCGAGACCACGGTCACATTCGCCGAGGTCCCCGCCGAGGCATTAGCGCTGACCAGATCGAAGCGGAACTCACGATAGGAGTCCAGGTACGTCAGCGACGGGCCGAAGGTGCCCCCCGTCCAGCCGTCCTTCACCTTGATCCCGTCCATGGTGAAGGTCGTGTTGCGCCCCTGGCCGTTGCCCGCGTAGTTCGAGCCGGTGGAGTAGTTGGCCATCGGGCTCAAATCCAGCATGCGCCAGATCGAGCGGTAATTCGAGACCACGGGCATGTACGTGAACACGTAGTTCGACTTCACGTCGGAAAACGTAGCCCGCTCGGTCTCCACCAGTTGCGCCCCGCCGGAGACCGTGACCGACTCGGTGACCGCGCCCACCTCCAGCCGCAAGTCCACGCGGCGGTCGGCCATTGCCACCAGTTCCACCTCGTCGACCACGATCGACTTGAACCCGGCCTTCTCCGCCGCAACGCGGTAGCGGCCCGGGATCAGGTTCGGCGCCTGATAGTTGCCCACTTCATTGCTGGTCACCGTCTGCCGGATGTTCGTCTCCAGATTGGTGATGTGTACTTCCACGCCGGGGAAGGCCGCCCCGCTGGTATCCATCACCGATCCGCGAATCGTTCCGTAGTAGGTCTGAGCGGTGCATGCCGGCACCAGGAGCAGACCCATGATCCCGGCAATGCCGAAAGCTCTCGCGAGATGATACACGTATTCCCTCCTCGTCCCTTCGGCGGGAGGTCGCATCCACTCCCGCCCCTTGCGGTGGAAGTCTGGCCGGCGGGAACTTGTCCCTGGGCCCCTCAGCGCTCAGGCGAGATCACCCGTCTCTCGCCCCAGACAGAAGTCAGTATATATTCTTTCACTGAACAATGGGAGGGGCCCCGCGCAAAGGGCGAACCGCGCCGCGAAATCTTGGCGGCCAGGCGCCGGAAGAGCCGGCGCGGTCCGTTGGACGGGGATATGCCGTATCGCCTCAGTTCAACACGAGTTTCGTGTTTGTGCCCCCCAGGCGGATCTCCAGCACGTGGTTCTTTCCGTCCCGGACGGCATAGCGAACCGATGTCGACGAGTACTTCTCCCCGTTTGCCTCGTGCTTGACGGCGGACTCCGCCGTGATCTTGCCCTGGCTGATAACCACCTTCTGGTCGCTCACGTTGAGCTTGTACTCGCCCGGCTTCAACTCGACTCCGGAAACCACCGAGGGCTCAAACAGGCGAATCCGGTACGTCTTGGCGCTGGCCACCGACAGCGCCGCCACCAACAATACAACCGCCAGTCTCTTCATTTCCATGCTCCTTCGCCCTGGTTGGGCGCACGCAATTGGAATACGGAGAACAGCGGCCTCCGTCACACGTAATCCCTTGCCACCCGGCGATTGGCGTGAGTTGGCGCATCTCGGCGGGAATTCTCGCGTACGGAGTACGACGGAACAAATTGCCGCCGGTTACGTCTCAACAAACGGATGCCGTCGCCATCCAGAAGGGAGGGGTGTGGCTCCAGCTCCATCGCCGACCGAACGGCTCGATTCCTGGAAAGAGATCGCCGCCTACCTCAAGCGCGGCACGCGCACCGTGCAGCGCTGGGAGCGCGAGCATGGACTGCCCATCCACCGGATGGGGCACCAGCAGCGCGGTCAGGTCTACGCCTTCAAGCCGGAGTTGGACACCTGGTGGAACAGCCGCGGCCCGGACCTGGAGACCGAAGCTCCGGAACGCCCCCCGGCGCCGGCAACCCGTTGGCGCCCGAGCCGAACCTTATTGCTGACCGCCGTTCTGGCGGCGGCGCTGATTGCCGTCCTGGCCCTCTGGAAGCTCCCTGTCCGGGCACGGAACGAGCCGGCCGGAAGAGTCGTGCCTCTGACCAGCTATCCGGGCAACGAGATGTGGCCGGCGTTCTCTCACGACGGAGACCGGATCGCGTTCACCTGGAACGGCGAGAATCAGGAGAACAGCGACATCTACGTCCGGCCCATCGAAGGGGAGCCGCCCTTCCGCCTGACCAGGGATCCCCGGCCGGATCAGCAGCCGGTCTGGGCTCCCGGCGACCGCTCGATCGCCTTTCTCCGCCCGACCCTGCGGACCAGGGACGAAGTGTACCTGGTCCCTTCCGCCGGCGGAGAGGAACGCAAGCTCGCCGACATCCACACCGTGCTGGTCTCCGATCTGCCCTTCCCCTACATGACTTGGACGCCGGACGGCCGCTGGATCGTTGTGCCCGACAAGGGTTCCCCTTCCGAGCCCTACGCGCTGACTCTGCTGTCGCCCGAAAGCGGCGAGAAGAGGCGCCTGACCGCGCCGCCTTCCCAGTCCCTGGGAGACACGGCCCCGTCGATCTCCCCGGACGGCCGCACCCTGGCTTTCGTGCGCTGCGCGGCCGCCTACGTCTGCGGTCTCTATCTGCAACCGCTCTTCCCGGATTTCACGGCCAAGGACAATCCGCGGAGACTGGTGGCCGAGGACGACGCGGCGGTCTTCAGCCCCATGTGGACTTCGGCCGGGCGCGAGATCCTCTATGTCCGCGAGCAGGCCGACACGCCGACGTTGTGGCGCGTTCCGGCGGACGGCGGGCGCCGTCCCGAAGAGGTGATCTGGGCCGGGAGTCCGGGACACCATGCGGTCCTCTCGCCGGACGGCCGCCGGATCGCATACTCCAACTTCGTCCATGACCGCAATCTGTACCGGCTCGATTTCGACGGACGCGGCCTTGCCGGAAGCCAGCCAATCCGGCTGACGGCGTCCACGCGCGTCGACCAGAGCGGCCGCCTCTCTCCCGACGGCCGCCGGATCGCCTTCGTCTCCTATCGCACCGGCAGTCCCGAATTGTGGCTTTGCGACCCGGGCGGAGGAAACGAAATCCAGTTGACTCGACTGGGCGGCCCCATGGTCTCATCGCCGCGGTGGTCGCCCGACGGACAGCGGATCGCCTTCGACGCCCGCGTGGGCGCTCATAGCGGCGTGCACCTGATCCCGGCAACCGGCGGACAGCCGCGCACGCTGTCACCCACTCAGGCCCAGGACGCCGGGCCGTCCTGGTCGCGCGACGGGCGGTGGATCTACTTCGCCTCCAACCGCAGCGGCGAATTCCAGGTCTGGAGACAGGACGCCGGCGGCAGCGGCCATCCGGTCCAGATCACCCGGCGGGGCGGCTATGGCGGCTTCGAGTCGCCCGACGGCAGGACTCTCTATTACGCCAAGGAATACGGCTACGGCGGGACCACCCTGTGGCGCGTTCCCGTGGCAGGCGGCGCCGAAGAGCAGGTGGCCGAGGGACTCTGGAGCCGCCACAACTTCGACGTTGCCCGGCAGGGAATCTACTTCGTCCGCTCCTGGGTCCCCGGCGAGGGCCACCCCATCTGCCTGTACCGCTTCGACACGGGGCAAGTCGAACAGACCGGCCTCATCGACCGGCCCGTCTCCCTCGGCTTGAGCGTCTGGCCGCCCGCGCAGCCGCGCTGGCTGGTCTATTCGGTCATCGAGAAAGCGTACGGCGATCTGATGCTGGTCGAGATGTCCCGATCGTCTCCGGGAGCGTGAGATAATCGTTCCTATCTGAGACCAGCATTGGTGCTCCTGGCCTGCCTGGGATTGTGCCTGGCCGGCGAAGTCAAGCTCGGAAAGCCCCTCACGCTCCAGCAGCAGACGTCGATCGCGGAGATCAACGCCAACCCCGCGGCCTACGTCGGCAAGCTGGTCCAGGTCAAGGGCAAGGTGACGGACCTGTGCCGGAAAGCCGGCTGCTGGATGAACCTGGTCGATCCCGCCGGCGGCGCCCCCATCCGCATCAAGGTGAAGGACGGCGAGATCGTGTTCCCGGCCTCCGCCATCGGCAAGCTCGCCGTCGCGGAAGGCAAGTTCGTCAAGATCGAGCTGACCCGGGAACAGGCCGTGGCCCAGGCCAAACACGAGGCCGAGGAGAACGGCCGGAAGTTCGATCCGGCCACCGTCACCGGCCCCAAGACCATCTACCAGATCGCCGGACTCGGGGCTGTTATCCTCGACTGACTGCCGCCGCCAACCGGCGCAGCAGCCGCCCTGCGCCCGCCACCGCGAGCGCTTCGGCGAACAGCGCCACCGGCGCGAAATGGTCCCCCAGAAACGGCACCCTGCCTTCTTGGCGCGCGAACCAGTCGCCAAAACCGGGCTGATCCGCGCGGTGCTTGGCCGTCCAGTTGGCGCGAGCGGCGGTGGACAGCGACAGCACGGCGGGCGCCTCCCGGCTCTCGCAGTGAACGTGTAGCAGAATCCCGGCGGCGAAATCGATCAGGCACCCCGCGACAAGCAGCGCGCCCAACGTTCGCCGCCAGGGGAAAGCTCCGGCCAGCAGCGCCAGGCCCATCGCCGCCAGCGGCAGCAGCGTGAGGTGCGCCAGGCCGAATCGGTCCCGCTCGCCGGCCGACGAAATCCCCACGACTATGCAGAAGACCACCAGCCTCACCCAGAAGCCGCGTCCCCTTGTGCGGCGGAACAGGAGCCACAACGCCAGCGGCCCTCCCACCACCCCCAGCATGAAGATGCAGTTGGCCTGGTAGGAGACGAAGAAGACATCGCGCACAAAGCCGGCGATCGCCGCCTGCCGGAAGTGAAGAAACTGCTCCGGATCGCCCACAGCGGTGGGCACGATCAAATCCCACAGATTCGCCGCGGTCCGCGCCAGGCCGTTGCCTTGGTACTGCCGGGCCATGGTGACGCTGGAGTTGGACGTGAAGGTGACCGCCGGCCCAAAGGTCCGCACAGACCAGCCGAACCAGGTGGCCAGCAACGCGGCGTTCAAAACCAGCATGGGAGCGGCCGGAGCCGGAAGCGCGGACGTGGCAGCGGCGCCATGGGCTCCTGCTTCGGTCCGGGATTCATGGCGCCGCGACCCCCGGCCGGGGTGGCGAGGATTCAAGGATGGACCACAGCTTGCGGTTCAGCGCATCCGGCAGAACGCTGTCCAGATACTCGCGCGCCAGCCCGCGCAGCAACCGGTCCTCGGTGTGCAGCGACCGGAACGCCACCTTGAGCGGCTCGCGCGGCAGCACCAGGGCGAGCAGCGAGAAGACGTGCTCCAGGTTGTGGTCGGCCTGGTCGCGCAGTTCCTCGTCGAGGAAGGCGGAATGGTCGGTGGATTCGCGCTGGTCCAGCAGGCGGCGGCCGTCCCAGATCGAGCGCGACACCGAAAGCTCGCGATCCACCACGTCGAACACGCGCTGCGCCGGAATGGCGATCTCCAGGTCCCGCTGCCGCATGAAGTCGAGCGAGCGGGCGCAGTGGAAGCGCACCTCGAACCGTACGTCGTTCAACCCCTCGATCAGACCGCTGACGGCGCGGACCGATTGCGATTGCGCCAGAATCCGCGGCAGGCGGCGACGCACGGTGAATTCCTCCTCCGGGTCCAGAAGATGGTCCACCAACTGCCCCACGGTGCTCTCGCACTCCCGCGTCAGGATCTCGCGGGCAAGATGGGAGACCTCGTCCCAGGCCAGCAGCCGGATGACCTGGGGCGCCAGCAGCGGGTCCAGCGGCGGCATGCGGTTCAGCTCCGCGCGCACGCGGCCGGCGTCGCCGGAGCGCAGCGCCCGCAAAGAGACGACCACCGGGTCCTCGAAGACGGCGCCGGCCGCCGCCACCGGCCGGGTCACCGGCGCGGCGATGATCGAGGAGATGTGGCGCGTCCGCATCACGGCGGAAAGCGTCGTGCTGTCCTCGATGTCGTCCAGATCGAGTTCGATGGCGCGGTTCAGCAGGCCGCGCTCCAGGATCTGCGAGTAGGCCTTGTCGAGCCGCAGCGCCAGCCAGGTGGCGCAGCAGGAAAACACGACGGCGGCGCCGAGGATGCCGCTGCGCACCACCGCCGGCGCAACCAGCAGGAAGGTCTGGACAACTCCGGCGCCGACGGCGTCTCCCAGCCGGTCGCAGCCCACGTCGATCAGGGTCTTGGCCGAGCGCTTCTCGGCCGCAGGCACCGGCGTGTAGAACAGTTCGTAGCCGGAGCGGAACATCGAGCCGCGCAGGATCTGCTCGAACCCGCGGGCAAAGACAAAGGCCGGGAAGACGGGGAAGCTCAGCGCGGTCATTCCGCCCAACCCCACCGATATGGGGAGCGTGGCCACCGTCTTCCCCAACCCCAGGCGCTCGAGGGCGGGACGGGACAGAAACGTCTGCGCGACGAAGGTGAGAAGCTGCGTCGAGGTGTAGAAGGCCGCGAAGAAGCGCAACAGCGTGGCCCCCTTGCCGAAGGACTCCGCCGCGCCGGACTTGAACAGGTAATCGAAGATGGCGGCGCTGGCCGTGGCCAGCAGCACCAGCCCGGCCAGGCTGCGCAGGTACGGCGCCCGGCGGCACACTTCCGACGACGGCACGGTAGGCTGCGGCTCCGGCGGCGGCAGGGCGCCGCCCTCGGCGCGCAGCAACAGCATGCCGCCGGCGGCGAGCAGATGGAAGCCCGCCAGCAGCAACAGCGTGTGCTGCACGGGCAGCCAGGCGGCGAAGCGCTCGGCGACGAGCCCGCCGAGGATGCCCCCGGCGGTGCCCGCCCCCGTAATGCGGCCGAAACGCAGCTTGGCGGTGCGCGGGTCGAACACCTCGTTGGCCATCGACCAGAAACCGCTGAGCAGCACGGCGCCGAATCCGACGATGTGCAGATACATCCCCGCGGCGACCGGTCCGAGAAAGCGCGTCTGAAGATGCCAGGCCAGGACCTGAATCATCGCGCTGAGCACGAACGCCCCCGGCACCACGCGGCGCGGGCCGAATCGCGTGAGAAGCAGCGAGAACAGCCCGCCCAACAGGAGCGAGACGACCGCCGCGGCGATGACCATGCGCGGCAGATCGCTGGCGGGAAACGCCGACAGAAACAGCGCATCACGCGTGGCTTTCCCCGCCACCTGGTGCGCCATCATCAGCGCCGAACACAACATCGCACGGCGGGTCAGTTCATCGGTACGAAGCGCGCTGAACAGGTCCACGGCGTTATTGTTCGGCGCCGATCGCCACCGCCGCCGGCGTGGGTGCGGCGGCGGAGCGCTCCGAAGAAGAGACGGGAAGATGAGTCTGCCACCAGCGGGCAGCCTCTCCCTGGCCCCATTGGCCGGCGCAGGCCAGCGCCTCCAGCCGCCGGCCCAACTCCTGCGCACTGCGCGGGCGCTCGTCCGGCTTCTTGGCCAGACAGCTCATCACCAACGCCTCGAGATCTTCCGGTATGGGCAGTTCGGTCCGCTGCGACGGCGGAACGGGCAGTTTCTGCACATGGGCGACGGCGGTGGCGGTGGGCGTGGATTCCTCAAACAGGATCGCGCCGGTCAGCAGGAAATAGGCCACGCACCCCAGCGAATAAAGGTCGGCGCGTCCGTCGATCTGCTGCTCGCCCATGGCGATCTCGGGCGCCATGTAAGCGGGCGTGCCGGCGGCGGTGCCTTCGGCGGTGACCAGGGTGGCCTGCGGGCTGTCGATGCGCTTGACCAGGCCGAAATCGAGGACCTTGACGAAATCGAAGTTCAGCCCCAGCGCGCAAAGGTAGAGATTGGTAGGCTTGATGTCGCGGTGCACCATGCCGGCGCGGTGCGCCTCTTCCAGCGAATCGCAGACCTGGCGGAGGATGTAAACGGTCCGGGCGGCGGGAACCGGCCCGAACTTCTCCACCAGCCGCTGAAGGTTGATGCCATCCAGCAGCTCCATCACGTAGTAGAAGCTGCCGTCCTGCGCCGCCCCGAAATCGTACAGATCGATGGTGTGGGGGCTGCGCAGGTTGGCGGTGGCGCGCGCTTCGCGTTCGAAACGCCGCCGCACGATATCGGCCAGCCGGCCCGGCTGCGAATCCACCACCTCCGGCCGGATCACCTTGATGGCGGCATCCCGCGCCAGCAGCCGGTGCCGCGCCCGCCAGACCTCGCCCATGCCGCCCCTCCCGAGCAGGGTCAGCAGTTCGTAACTGCCCATCTCCTGCACCCTCTGGGCCTTCATCTCGATCGAGTAGATGCGCCGGTTGAGAAAATAGGCCCAGATGGCCATCGTGAAGTTGACCAATTGGTACGCCACCAGCCGGTTCCAGGCCATGCGCTGGAACCCGTGGATCTCGACGTTGATGTGATAGGCCAGCGGCCACATCAGCGCCGAGGCGAAGGCGGTCAGGCAGGTCAGCAGGGGCGTATTGGGAATGAACAGGCCGCAGGCCGTGATCCACACCGCCACCATCGAGCAACCCCGCACCATCTCGTCGGGAGGGATCTGCGAAGACGTCTCCAGAAAGGCGATGACAAAGGCCACCAGCACCTGAAACACCAGTCCCAGGTTCAGCAGCGCCTGGCTGGACAGCAGCGAATACCGCTGCACCGCGACCATCGCGATCGACGCCAGCACCAGAAACAGCGCCATCAGCGGGATCGCGGGCTCTCTCTGCCGCGCCGCCGCCACCTCCGGCTGGAGCAGGCCCTCGATCAGAAACAGGAACCCCGTGGTGACCGCGCAGATCACGTAGACCCAGCACAGCCGCCGGGCCGCCGTCGCCACCAGCGCCTGAGGTAGCCGGAACAGCGGCGCCCGGATCGCGGAGTCATGGCTGAGCGGAGTGGTCGCGCGCAGGACCTTGGGCATGGCCGGGGCTTTCTCGAACCTAAGTATAGCGAAACTCCCGCGCCTGCCCGCTATCCACTCAGGCCGCAGCCGTGACCGGCGTGGAAGCCGCCGGGTGCGGAAACGCCTGCTGAAACAGGTGAAACCTCGCCCTGCAAAACGGATGGCTGTACAGATTCATGAAGATGCTGCGCAACTCCCCCTGGTCCATCTCCCCGCAGACGCGCGCGACGTTCAGAGCGGAATTTCGCAGGCAGGACCGGCAGTCCATACCCTCGGAGACGCAACATTCGGGTCGGGTCAGCATTTTCGGTGATTCCATCCTGATTGTCTCTTGCAGAACCACCAGCGTACGGGATGGCGCACCCGAATATCAGGGGCAAACGCGTGCCCTAGGGTGTTCTTTTGAGGGGGCTTAAGACCCCGCACGGGGAGTGATACCCCCAGATGCGGGCACACCCCTCCGCTCAGGTCCCGAGACCGATCCGGCAGGTGTGCGCTTCCAGCACCTTGCGTTCCTCGGCCAGGTAGGCGCGGTTGCGGCGTGTCAACTCGTCGAAGTCCACCTGGTGAGCGTCGAACTCCGGACCCTCCACGCAGGCAAACCGCACCTTGCCGCCCACCGTCACCCGGCACCCGCCGCACATGCCCGTGCCGTCGATCATCACCGGGTTGAGGCTGGCGAAGGTGCGCACCCCCCACTCCTTGGTGAGTTCGGACGAGTAGCGCATCATCGGTATCGGACCGATGACATGCGCCACATCGGGCTTGGGGTTGCGCGTGATCCAGTCCCGCATGCACTGAACCACGTTGCCGTGGAACCCGTAGGAGCCGTCGTCGGTGGCCCAAACCACTTCGTCGGCCGCCTGGCGCAACTCCTCGTCCAGGATCATCTGCGCCGTGGAGCGGGCGCCGCACATCGCGGTCACGAAGTTGCCCGCCTCGCGGAACGCCCGGGCCACGGGCAGCAATTCGGCCACGCCGACCCCCCCGCCCACGCACAGCACGCGCCCCACCTTCTCGATGGTCGCCGCCTCGCCCAGCGGGCCTACCAGATCGGCAAGGGAATCTCCTTCCCCGAGCCCCACCGTCACCCGCGTGGTCTTGCCGATGGCCTGCACCACCATGTTGATGGTGCCGCGCCCCGCGTCGCCGCCCACAATGGTCAGCGGAATGCGCTCGCTGTCCGGGGTGGGGCGGATGATGATGAAGTTGCCCGGCTTCCAGCGGCGCGCGACGCGCGGCGCCTCGACTTCGAACAAAGCGATCTCAGGCGTGAGCTGGCGCTTGGTCAGGATCCGGTTCACAGTTCTCTCCCTTGGCATTGCTCAGCGCGCGATGGATGGCCGCGGCCGCGGCGCGGCCGTCGCGCATGGCCAGAATCACGGTCGACCCGCCGCGGACCACGTCCCCGCCGGCAAAGACCATGGGCATCGAGGTCTGCCCCTGATCGTCGATGACGATCTTGCCCTTCTTCGTGATCAGTTGCGGGGTCGCCCGCTGCAAGGTCGGGTTGGGCCCCTGCCCGATCGCCATCACGATGGTGTCCAGCGCAAAGCGGTACTCGGACCCCGGGATCGGAATCGGAGACGGACGGCCGGAGGAATCCGGCTCGCCCAGCTTCATCCGGATGCACTCCACTTCCCGAAGGATGCCGTTGTCGTCCCCGTACAGCGCCACCGGCGCCGCCAGGAACTCGAAGTGGACGCCCTCTTCCTCGGCGTGCTCGATCTCCTCCAGGCGGGCCTTCAACTCGGCCCGGCCGCGGCGGAACAGGATGGTCGTCTCGGCGCCCAGGCGCTTGGACCAGCGGGCAGCGTCCATGGCCGAGTTGCCGCCCCCCACCACCACCACCTTGCGGCCCACCCGGATGGGGGTGTCGGAGGCCGGGAACTGGTAAGCGCGCATCAGGTTGATGCGGGTCAGATACTCGTTGGCGGTGTAAACCCCCACCAGGTTCTCGCCCGGAATGCCCATCAACCAGGGCAGCCCCGCGCCGGTTCCCACAAAGACCGCCTCGAACCCCTCTTCGTTGAACAATTCCTCCAGGGTCACCGTCTTGCCGACGATCACGTCGGTGACGAACTCCACACCCATCCGCTGGAGCCGCGCAATCTCCTCGCCCAGGATGTCGCGCGGAAGGCGGAACGGCGGTATGCCGTAGGCCAGCACCCCGCCCAACTCGTGCAGCGCCTCGAACACCGTGACGCGGTAGTTGAGGCGAACCAGGTCGAAGGCGGCGATCATCGAGGCCGGCCCACTGCCGATCAGCGCCACCTTCGCGCCCGTGGGTTGGGCAAACACCTCTTCCCGGCCCGCGCCGTTGAGGTGGTTGTAGTCCGCCGCGAAGCGTTCCAGCGATCCAATGGCTACCGGGTCCAGCTTCTTGCCCAGCAGGCAGGCGCTCTCGCAGAACAGCTCGTGCTGGCAGACCCGGCCGCAGACCCCGGGAAACGGGCTCTGCTCGGAAATCTTCTCGTAGGCGCCCGCGTAGTCGCCGGTCAACATGCGGTATATAAAGGCCTTAATATCGATATGGAGCGGGCAGGCGTCATTGCACTTCGGGTCCTTGCAGGCGAGGCAGCGCGCCGCCTCCACCTTGGCCTGCTCCAGACTGAACCCCAGGGCCACTTCTTCGCAGGTGGTGGCGCGCCGGCCCGGCTCCAGGACCGGAAGAACCTGGCGGGGCGCCTTGGGGTTCCGTTTGGGCGTTGCTTCTCCCATGGTGGGTGAAATCTCCCTGTGGCTTGTAGACAGATCGGTTACGAACAACGGATTACGGACGTGTCACTTGATGTTAGCACGTTTGCTGCCAAGGACTTGGCGCGCAGAGCGGGCTTCTCACGATTGTGCCTGTTTCGACGATAAGAACGTGTAGACTAAGGACAGATCCGAGTAGGGGAAACTCGTTCAGAACCTTGAGACCAATGTCCCCAACGTTCGCGGCGTTAGCTGGGTGGGTCCTCGGAGGAGCAATTGGACTCGCCGCTACAACCCCGCCTCCCCTCTCCGACATCGCCCGCATCCGCGTGCTTCCGGAGGAAGAAGTGCGGCGGCTCCCGCCGGTGCGCATCCGCGGCGTGGTCACCTTCGCCAGCAGCGCTACCAGCATGTTCGTCCAGGACCGCTCGGCCGGCATCTTCGTCGAGCGCCGGGGCGCCTCGCCTCCGCTGCGCGCCGGCCAGCTTGTCGAAATCACCGGCGTCGCCAGTCCCGGATTCGCCACCCAGGTCACCAGCAGCGAGATCAAGGTGTTGGGAGACGCGCCGATGCCCCCAACGCGCTTGGTGCACTTCGAGGACCTGGCCTTCGGGGCTATGGACAGCCAGTGGATCGAGATTCGCGGCGTCGTGCGCCGGGCCTCGCTGACGCAGATGACCGACGGCCGGTACTTGACCTTCGAGGTCGAGACCGGCGCCGGCCGCGTCATTACACGGATACTTGAATTCGCCAGAGAGGATCTCAACCGGTTCATCGATTCGGTGGTGCGGATTCGCGGGGTCTGCGGCTCGCGCTTCAATCGGCGCCGGCAGTTCCTCGGCGTGAGGCTGCACGTGGATCGCATGAACCAGGTGGTGGTGGAACGCGCCGGCGGCAGCGATCCCCTTCTTCTCCCCCTGGTGCCGATCGCCACGGTGGGCCGCTTCCGCGCCTTTCACACCCTTGAGCACCGCACGCGCACCCGCGGAATGGTGACCTTCGCCCGCCCGGGACTGATCGCGATCCAGGACTCGACCGGAGGCATTCTGGTGCACACCCTGCAAGCCGTGGCTGTCGCACCCGGAGTCCAGGTGGACGTCGCCGGATTCCAGGCCCCCGGCTCGTACTCGGCCGAACTGCGCGACGCCGTCGTCTGGGTGACCGGAAAGGGCAACCCGATCCCGCCGGTGAGAGTGCCCGCGGCGCAGTTGTCCACGGGCGAGTTCGACGCGCGCCTGGTGCGCGTCAGAGCCCGCGTGCTCGAACGGATCCAGCGCGGCGCCAACCAGGTACTGGTAGTCGAATCGGAAGGAAGGATCTTCCAGGCTTCTCTGGCGCCCTCGCCCCGCAACGACCTGTCCAGTGTGCGCTCCAACTCCATGGTCGAGCTGACCGGAGTCTGCCTGGTCTCGGCCGCGGGCGGCTTCGAGCCGATGTCGTTTCAGGTGATGCTGCGTTCCCTCGACGACATCCGCGTGCTCCAGGCGCCGTCCTGGTGGACTCTCTCGCGCCTGCTGACCGCTCTCGCCGTCGCGTTGCTGGCCGTGGTGGCGGCCCTGGCATGGGTGGCTCTGTTGCAGCGGCGCGTCGCGGCACACGCCCGCGAGATCCGCCAGCGGCTGGAGAACGAGGCCCGCCTTCAGGAACAGATGCGCGTCGCCGCCGAATCGGCCAGCCAGGCCAAGAGCGAGTTCCTGGCCAACATGAGCCACGAGATCCGCACCCCGATGAACGGGCTGATGGGGATGACCGAAATCCTGCTGGAAACCCAATTGAGCCGGGAGCAGAGGGAATACGTCGAGATCACCCGCAACTCGGCGCGCGCCTTGCTCGGCGTGATCGACGACGTGCTCGACTACTCCAAGATCGAATCCGGCCGCATCGAGATCGACCGCGAACCCTTCGGCCTTCGCCGGACCCTGGCCGACGCCGTCGGCGCCGTGCTCATCCCCGCGCGCAAGAAGGGCCTGGCGCTGGAGACCAGGATCGGGGACGGCGTGCCGGACCGGCTGGTGGGCGACGCCGGCCGCCTCCGCCAGGTCTTGGTCAACCTGCTGGGCAACGCCGTCAAGTTCACGCAGGAAGGAAGTGTGGCGCTGCGCGTGGACCGGATGGAAACCGGCTCCGGGCGCGCGCGGCTGCGGTTCTCCGTTAAGGACACCGGCATCGGCATTCCGCGCGAGAAGCATCGCGTGATCTTCGACCGCTTTGCCCAGGCCGATGGCTCCACCCACCGCAACTACGGCGGAACGGGCCTGGGCCTGGCCATCTCCTCGCGCCTGGTCAAGCTGATGGGCGGAAACCTGGAGGTGGACAGCGCGCCCGGAGCGGGCAGCGAGTTCTTCTTCGAACTCGCCTTCGAGCCGGCCGGCGCCGAGCCGGAACCGGCGCGCGAAACCGCCGGAACCTGCCTGCCGGACGGGCCGCGGCCGCTGACCATCCTGCTGGCCGAGGACAACCTGGTCAACCAGCGGGTCGTCGCGCGCATGTTGGAGCAGCAGGGACACCGCGTCGATCTGGCGTCCAACGGAGACGAAGCGGTGGGACGCCTGCTGACCGCCGCCTACGACCTCACGCTGATGGACGTGCAGATGCCCGGCGTCGACGGCCTGGAAGCCACCGAGAGGATCCGGCGCCTGGAAGCGGAAATCGCCGGCGGCCAGGTGGCGGCCCCGCCGGGCTCCTCGTTCACCCGCGCCACCAACGGCCGCCGGCTCCCGATCATCGCCTTGACCGCTCACGCCATGGTTGGCGACCGCGAACGCTGCTTGCAGGCGGGGATGGACGCCTACCTCACCAAGCCGGTCTTGCGCGACGACCTGGTGAGCGCCGTCATGCAATTCAGCGCCCGGGGCGCGCCCGCGCCGCCCCCGGCCGCGACTACTCCTTGACGACGCGGAAGCCGATGTAGTCCGGACGCGGAGCCCCCGCGGACTTCGCGTCCACCGGGCGGTCGGCGCTCCCCCCCAGGGCCTTGCCCTTCCCGTCCTTGGTCACCACCCACTCGGCTGCGTTGCCGCCCAGGTCGAACAGCGGATCCTCACCCTGCCCGGCGAAGCTGCCGGCGGGCTTCAGCAGCGCGCCCGCCCCCATCCCTTCCACCACCGGAGCCAGCTTCTGGGCGTCGTCGGCGTTCACCGCGTAGCCCGCCCAGGCGTCCAGCGTGTTCTCGCCCTTGGCGGCCTTCAGGTGCTTCTCCATCTCCTCTTCCGTGCCCAGCCGGTACTTCGCGCCCGTGGTCTTCGACAGCCACTCGCAGTAACGTTTGGCGTCCTCGAAACTGATCCCCGTGGCCGGATACCGTTCGGTGCCGGCCGGGTATTTGTAGTTCGCATCAAAGGCGGCATACTGCGCGCGCGTCACCTCGAAGCGGCCGATCGCCAGCTTTCCCCGATCCACCGTCTCCGGCGTCCGCCCGGCCGACTTCGTCTTCAGCGCCGCCGCCAGCGGGGAGTCCGGCTTCATCCACTCCTCGGCCGGCTTGGCGGTGGCGAACAGGTGCTTGTCGAACCACGCCATCTCCTCTTCCAGCTTCCGCCGCTGGTGGACCAGCTTGCGCGGCCCGTGCGCCTCGCCCGGAAACAGGACGAAGCGGACATCGGTCTTGCCATGGTGCTGGAGCGCGCGGAAGTGCTGCCAGCCCTGCTCGGTGGGCACCTGCCGGTCGATGGTCCCGAAGAAGATGATGGTCGGCGTGCGCACCTTGTCCATCCGGAACAGGGGCGACTTCTTGAGGTAGAGCTGCGGATCGTCCAGCGGAGTCGTGCCGATATAGAAGTCGTCGAAGGAGTGGCCGAACTGGCAGTTGCCCCAGTCGCTGATCCAGTTGACATCGCCCGCCCCCGCGCTGGCGGCCTTGTAACGCGTGGTGCGCGTGGTGACTTCGATGGTGATGATCGACCCGTTCGACCAGCCCATGATCCCCAGCTTGTCCGCGTCCACCATTCCCTTGGCGATCAGGGAGTCGACGCCCTTCTCCACGTCGATCCATTCCAACTCGTTGTAGTTGCCCCCCGAGATCGACTCGGCCCATTTGAGACCATAGTCGCTCGATCCGTGATAGTTGGGCTTCAGCACGAAGGCCCCGCGCTGCGCCAGCAGGTTGTTCGGCTCCGCCCAGCGTTCCAGAAAGATGTCGTAATCGGCGCCGTGCGGGCCGCCGTGAATCATCACCACCAGCGGGTACTTCTTCCCCGCCTGGTAGCCGTGCGGGTAGTAGAGAATGCCTTCCACCTGCTCCTCGCGCGCGCCCTTCCAGTACACCAGCTCGGTCTTGGCGATGGGCTTTTCCTTCAGCCCGGCGTTCACCTTGGCGAACGGCTTCGCGTCCACCAGCGTGTTGCCTTCCAGGCGCGCGGCGTACCATTGGCCCGGCGAGCTGGCGGTGGAGTGGAGATAGAGCGCCGTCTTGCCGTCCGCGCTGATCTCCAGGCCGAACAGGTTGCGGGCGTGCTCGCCGTCGATCCAGGCGCGCGAGTAGCCATCCGCCCTCCGCGTGTAGACGGCCGCGCGGGGCCGGGCGCCGTTGGCCAGCGACGCCACAAACCCGGTGGGCGTCACGGCAAACCCGCGCGCCAGCCCGTTCTCCCAATCCAGCGGCACTTGCGTAACCGTGCCCCCCGCCACCTCGTAGTAGTACATCCGGTCGACCGTCGCCGTCAGATAGACGGGATGATTCGAGAACGGCGCCGCGAAATAGAAACCCTTGCCATCCGGCGTCCAGGTCGGCTGGCGGGGGAGAAGCTTGCCGTCGGCGAAAAGCTGCTTCGCCGTGCCGGCCTTCAGGTCGTGCAGCCAGGTGGCGGGGCGGATCTTCTGGTCGTAGACGTACCGCAAGCTGCGTTCGTGCGTGGTCACCGCCCACGCGCCGTCGGGGGAAACCGCCACCCCCAGGATCCGGTCCTTGTTGTCGCTGGCGCGCTTGGCGGTGCGCGTCTTCAGGTCGAAGCGGAACAGGCGCACCGGGGGCGCGTGCGGCTCGTCTTCAACGACGTTGGAGGTGTCCTTGCGCTCCTTGGTCTTCTGCTCGAACAGGCTGGCGTCTTCGGCGGCCACCAGCAGAAGAGTGTCGTTGTCGATCCACGCGAAGCTCCGCACGCCCTTTTCCAGCCGCGTCACGGCCCACGGCTCGCCGCCGCGCGCGTCGAACATCCACACCTGGGGCGTGGGCCCGTCGCCCGGAGCCCCGCCCCCGCCGGAAGCCGGCGCATCGGCCGGTTTGCGCGCGGTCAGAAACGCGATCCGTGTGCCGTCGGGCGAAAAGTGTGGAGAAGACGCGCCGTCGGTCCCGCGCGTCATCTGGAGCTCGAAACCCTGGGCCAGATCGCGGAAGAACAGGTTCGCGACCGGCTCTCCCTTCTCCCGGTCCATCTGCGACTGGACCCAGACGGCCTTCTTCCCGTCGCGGGAAATCTCCATCTGCGAGACGTTCTCCTGGAACAGAACGTCCTCCACGCTCCACTTCTCGGCCGCCGAAGCGGCCAGGCAACAAGACAGTACAAGTGCGGCACGAAACATGTTGGACTCCGAAACGATGTAAGATACCACGGACGGAGGAGTGGAGAATGAACGACAGCCGCCGGACCTTCTTGATGACCGCCGCCACGGCCGCCTCCCTGAACCGCGTGAAGGGCGCCAGCGACCGCATCCGCCTGGGCGGAATCGGCATGGGAGGCCGCGCGCAGTACCTGTGCCGGGAGGCCAAGGCCGCCGGCGCGGATCTGGTGGCCTTCGCCGACGTGTATGAGCCGCGCCGCCTTCAGGCGGTGGAGAAGATCGAGCCGCGCGCCAAGCCCTACGCCGACTACCGCCAGGTGCTCGAGCGCAACGACATCGACGCCGTCATCATCGGCTCGCCCGACCACTGGCACGTGCCCATGGCCGTCGCCGCGGTGCGCGCGGGCAAAGACGTATATGTCGAAAAGCCGCTGACCAAAACGATCGCCGAAGGCCCGCAGATGGAGAAGGCGGTGGCCGAGACCGGGCGCATCGTGCAGGTCGGCTATCAGCAGCGCAGTTGGGACCACTTCAAGCAGGCGCGGGAGGTGAT
>CAYOTD010000011.1:0-8387 GCA_964406685.1 uncultured Solibacteraceae bacterium
CCATGAGCGTCTTGTAGGTGAAGCCTTGCTTCTCGGAATCGCCGCGGCCGTAGCGCTTGTCCATCAGGCCCTGGAGCGTCTCCAGGAACTTGGTGAAGGTCAGCCCCTCGGGGGCGCGATCCTCGTGAAAGTGCTTGCGCAGCGAGTTCCAGGCGCCGATCTTCGAGAACAGCTTGATGCGCGCCGCATCCGCCTTGCGCGAGAGCTTGTCCATGTCCTGGAGCATGGCGCCCACGTCGATGAAGCGGGTCACCGGGACCGCTTCCTTTTTGGGCGATACGAACAGGTACGTCCCCAGCGAGCAATGCGGGTGGCAGGACAGGTGGGTGGTCAACTCACCGCGCAGCGCGCTGGCGAGTTTGGAGAACGGCGTCACGCAGCTCAGCGGGAACCAGTCGGTGTAGGGATCGCAAATGCCGGTCTGCTGGTGCACCGCATGGGCGAAATCGGACTGGGTAAAGCGCTTGGCCATCAGCTCGTGGCGGGCGATGCGGCCAGTAAAGGAAACCGGCTGGAAGCTGATGGCGCTGAGCACATCGATGTTGTCGATGGCCATCCGCAGGATGCCACCGATTTCATGATCGTTGACGCCCTTGACGATGGTGGGCACCAGGCAGATCTTCATACCCGCCTTGCGGACGTTCTCGATCGCCTGCAACTTCTTCTCCATCAGCGGCTCACCGCGCATCTTCCGGTAGACGTCGTCGGTCACGCCGTCGAATTGCAGGTAAAGGGTGTGGAGTCCAGCCTCCTTGGCCTGCTGAGCGAACTCGAGGCTGGTGAACATGATCCCGTTCGTGGCGCACTGGATGTGGGAGAAACCCTCTTCCTTGGCGATACGGAGGGCCTCGAAGAAGTGCGGGTAGACGGTCGGCTCGCCGCCCGAGAACTGGACAATGCGCCCGGCCACCGGCTGCTGCTGCCGCAGGCTTCGCAGCATCTGCCGGACCTGCTCGATGTCCGGCTCATAGAGGTAGCCGGCGGCGTTGGCGTTGGCGAAACAGACCGGGCAGGTCAAGTTGCAGCGGTTGGTCAGATCGACGTTGGTCAATCCGCTGTGGCTCAGGTGGAGGTTGCACAGGCCGCAGTCGGTAGGGCAGGTGGTGGCGTTGGTCACGGCGGGGTTCATGATGCCCCGCTGATCGCCGAAGGTCCACTCCTCCATCTTCAAGTAAAGCTTCACATCGGAGTAGATAACGTCTTTAAAAAAGCCATGTTTCGGGCACGACTTCTCCATCACAACCCGGCCGTCCTCTTCCGACAGCACCGCCTCGATCAGCGACGAGCACTCCGGGCACAGCGACTGAGTGATCTTGGGCAACCCTTTGTGGATGGGCTGAATGGGGCTGCCGAGATACGTCGTTTCGGGTTGGATAATCTTGAATTCCTGCTTTTTAGCGGGTGCGAAGGCCTGAGTGCTCATGGTCGATTCTCGAATCGTTGCCAGTATAGCCAACGGGGGTACTAGGGACTACGAACTTCAGTCCAATTGGGCAATTCCATGGTCGTATGGAGAGATTCAGGTCCCAAACGGAGAGCGCGCGCCAGACGAGATTCCGGCTATAATCTCCTTTACCCGGTTCAACTTGCATGATCCTCTACGCGGTGACGATCTTCCTATCGGCCTTCCTGCTGTTCCAGGTGCAACCGCTGGTGGCCAAGATGATTCTGCCCTGGTTCGGAGGTTCTTCGGCGGTTTGGAGCACCTGCATGCTTTTCTTCCAGGCAGCGCTGTTGGGGGGCTATCTCTATGCGCACTGGCTGCACGAGAAACTGGCGCCCCGCCGGCAGGCAGTGGTTCATACGATCCTGCTGGGCGCGAGCCTTTTGATTCTGCCGCTTCAGCCGGATGCTTCCTGGAAGGGCGAGGCGTTGCGGAACCCTTCCTGGGCCATTCTGGGGTTGCTGGCAACCTCGATCGGGCTGCCGTACTTCGCGCTTTCGGCCACGAGCCCGCTGGTGCAGGCCTGGTTTGCCAGAACTCATTTGGGATCAGTGCCTTACCGCCTCTTCGCGCTCTCCAACCTGGCTTCCCTGCTGGCGCTGGTGAGCTACCCGGCGCTGGTTGAGCCGTACCTGAGCACGCGCAACCAGTCGCTGGTCTGGTCGGTGGGCTACGCCGGTTTCGCCCTGCTGTGCGGGTGGGCGGCGTGGCGCGTTGGGGGCGGGGCGGGGCAGTCCCAGCCGAAAAACGCGGGCGCGGTGGAGCGGCCCGTCTGGACCGTGCGGCTGCTCTGGCTGCTGCTACCGGCGGTGGCTTCGGTTCTCCTGCTGGCGGTGACGGCCTTCGTGACCCAGGACGTGGCGGCGATCCCGTTCCTTTGGATCATTCCGCTGGTTGTCTACCTGCTCAGCTTCATTCTGTGCTTTGACTCGCCACGCTTCTACTGGCGGCCCGCCTTCCTGGCGCTGCTGCCGGTGGCGTTAGTTGGGATCGCCTACCTGGCGTGGCCGGAGGGAGGGTGGTTTCACGTTCCCGTGACGGTCACGGCGGCAACCCTCGCCCTGTTTGTCATCTGCATGGTCTGCCACGGTGAGATGGTCCGGCTGAAGCCGCATACCCGATACTTGACGGAGTTCTACGTGATGATGTCGGTGGGCGGCGCGGCAGGCGGCGGATTTGTCGGCCTGGTGGCGCCCAACCTTTTCAATGCACGCTACGAGCTTCCGGTGGGGCTGGGGGCGTGCGCCGTCCTGATCGCGCTGGTGCTGGTGCGGGAATTCCGGCCGCGTCTGTCCACCCAGGCCGGCCAGGCGGCGGTGGCGTTCGGGCTGGCCATTCTGGCGGGTTACCTCTTCTTCCTGGGCGTGGTGATCCGCAACGAAGTGCACGGCTACCGCGTGCTGGCGAGGAACTTCTACGGTTCCCTGCGCGTGGAGGATTACCGCTCCGAGGGGACCGGCCACCATCGCAAGTTGCTCCACGGCACCATCAACCACGGGGAGCAGATCCTGGACAGCGACTGGAGGCGGTGCCCGATCACCTACTTCTGCCCGGAGAGCGGCATCGGGCTGGCCATGCGGGCTCTGGAAGGCGCCCCGCGGCGCATTGGAATCCTGGGGCTCGGCTGCGGCACGCTGCTGGCCTATTCGCGCCCTGGCGACGTGGTGCGGATCTACGAGATCAACCCCCTGGTGCTGGACCTGGCCCGGCGGGAGTTCACCTACATCCAGGACTCCCCGGCGCGGGTGGAAACCGCCCTGGGCGACGGCCGCCTGCTGCTGGAGCGCGACCCGCCGCAGGGTTTCGATATCCTCGTGATGGACGCCTTCTCCGGCGACTCGGTGCCGGTGCACCTGATCACGCGCGAGGCGTTCCGCGCCTATCGCCGGCACCTGCGGCCGGGCGGCATTCTGGCGGTGAACATCACCAACCGCTACCTGGACCTGAGGCCCGTGATGGCGGCGGCCGCGCGCGAGATGGGGCGGGCAGCGGTGGAGTACAGCTACGATGCGCCGGAAGAGGAGCCCATGTGTTTCGGCAACGTGTGGGCGCTGATCGTCGAGCCCGATGCGCTCCGCCGGTTTCCGCTGCTGTCCCCGGGAGCCGAGATTGAGCCCCGCCCCGGCTTCCGCGCCTGGACAGACGATTTCTCCAATATGCTCAGGATTCTGAAGTAGGAACCCGGATCAGCACCCAGGCCACGGCGGCAAAGGCGGCCAGCGACAACCAGCCACCCCAGGCCGGGAAGAAAGCGAAATCGCTCGCGCCGGTGAGTAGTTCGGTGATGGACTTGAGACCCGAGACATAGGTGACGGCCAGCAGGATGCCGACGATTGCTTCCCCGGCGATGAGGCCGGAGGCGAGCAGGGTCCCCTTCTCCTCGACCCGCGCCGCGCGGGGGCCGGCGACACGGTCGGCCACCCAGCGGATGACGCCTCCTAGAAAGATCGCGGCGGACGTCTCGAAGGGAAGGTACATGCCCACGGCGACCAGCATGGGGGCACGGGCGCCGCACAGGATGAGGGCGATGGCGAAGGCCGCGCCGATGCCGAGCAGTCCCCAGGCCATCTGCCCGCCCACGATACCCTTGGCGAGCTGCGCCATCAGCCCCGCCTGGGGCGCGGGCAGGTCGCGCCCGCCGATGCCGCCCGAGGCGCGGTTGGCCTCGTCCAGCACCATGATGGGCGCCATCAGGAAGAACGCCAGCAGCACGACCGCGATGATCTCGACCAACTGCATCTTCCACGGCGTGCCGCCGAGCAGGTGGCCTGCTTTGAGGTCCTGAATCATCGATCCCGATACCGACGCCGCCACGCACACTACCGCCGCCACCCCAAGCACCGCCGCCACGCCGGCCGGTCCCTTCACGCCCACGGCCAGCATCATCAGCGCGGCCAGCACCAGCGCCGACAGCGTCAGGCCCGACAGCGGCTGGTTGGAACTGCCGACCAGTCCCACCAGGTATCCGCCCACCGCCGACAGCAGGAATCCCGCCAGCATCATCACCACCCCTGCCACCGCGGCCGCCTGCCAGCTTGCCGTGAAGTAGTAGTAGATGGCGGTGACCGGGATCAGCAGCGCGCCGATGGAGGCGACGACCCATTTGACCGGGATGTCGCGCTCGGTGCGTTCGACCGCGGCGCCTTCGTGGGCGGCGGCGCGCGAGGCGGCCAGCGCTCCCTTGAGCGAATGGGCGATCGAGGAGCGCATCCGCAGCAGCGTGTAGCAGGCGCCCACCAGCATCGCGCCCACGGCGATGGGCCGCACGACGTTGTACCAGAGCGTGAAGGAGAGCATCTCCGGGTCGGTGATGCCGCCCAGGCGGCGTCCCAGGTCGGGATCGAAGAACAGCAACAGCGGGATCAGTACCCACCAGGCGAGCAGGCCGCCGGCGACGTTGATCGAGGCCAGATCGGGGCCGATGATGTAGCCGATGCCGATCAGGGCGGGGGAGAGCGCGGGCGTGGACCAGGGCACTCCGCCCGCGTGCGCCACCTCACCGACGGGCTTGCGCGCGAAGTCGAAGTGCCGGACCACCGACGGCGGGAAGGCGAGGAAGCCGGAGAGGTACTCGCGGAAGATGCGCAATCCGGATTCGCTCTTGAGGATCTGCACCAGTCCGCCGAAACCCATGGCGCCGAAGACGTACCGGGGGGCGTCGCTGGATTCCTGCCCGGCGCGCACGATGCCCGCGCTGGCAACGCTCTCCGGCCACGGGAGGTGGGAATCGACCACCAGCGGCCGGCGCAGCAGGATGATAAAGAAGATGCCGATCAGCCCTCCGGCCAGCAGCACGACGGTCGCTTCCCAGTAGTGGCCGCGCAGGTCCGCCCAAAGCCGCCGGGCGTTCATCTCCACCATCACGAAAGCGGGGATGGTGAAGATGGCGCCCGCCACCAGCGCCTCGCCGACCGAGGCCGCCGTGCGGGCGATGTTCTGTTCAAGCACGCCGCCGCGGAAAGCCGGGATGCGGAACAGAGCCAGGGCAATCACCGCCGCGGGGATGGTGGCGGCCACCGTCTGGCCGGCCTTCATCCCCAGGTAGGCGTTGGCCGAGCCGAAGATGAAAGCGAGCAGAAGCCCAAGTCCGACGGCCTTGACGGTCATTTCGGGCGGAGAGGGTTGCGGCATGTAAGAATTAGGGTAGCCCGTTTCCCGCATGAAATACATCGACGAATACCGCGACGCGGATCTCGCTCTGGCCCTGGTGGAACGGGTGCGCCGGCGCGTGAGGCGGCCGTGGGTGATGATGGAGATCTGCGGCGGGCAGACGCACACGCTGATGCGCTACGGCATTGACGAGTTGCTGCCGCGGGAGATCGAACTGGTGCACGGGCCGGGTTGTCCGGTGTGTGTGACGCCGCTGGAGACGGTGGACAAGGCCATCCGCCTGGCGTCGATGCCGGAGGTGATCTTCGTCTCCTATGGCGACATGCTGCGCGTGCCGGGCTCGGCCAGCGACCTGTTCCGGGCCAAGGCCGCCGGAGGCGATGTCCGCATCGCCTACTCGCCCACAGACGCGCTGCGGCTGGCGCGGCAGAACCCGTCGCGCCCGGTCGTTTTCTTTGGTATCGGTTTTGAGACCACCGCGCCGGCGCATGCCCTGGCGCTGAAGGCGGCGCGGCGCGAGGGGCTGAGGAATTTCTCGATGCTGGTGTCGCACGCGCTGGTGCCGCCGGCGATTCGCGGGCTGATGGAATCTCCCGGTTGCCGTGTGCAGGCGTTCATCGCGCCCGGGCACGTCTGCACGGTGATGGGCTACTGGCAGTACGAAGAGCTGGCCGCGCGTTACCGGATTCCGATCGTGGTGGCCGGGTTCGAGCCGGTGGACCTGGTCGAGGCCGTGCTGAAGGTCGTGACGCAGTTGGAGGAGGGCCGCGCCGAGGTCGAGAACCAGTATGTCCGCTCGGTCAACCGCGAGGGCAACCAGCCGGCACAGAAGGCGATTGACGAGGTGTTCGAGATCTGCGACCGGAAATGGCGCGGGATCGGGTCCATTCCGCTAAGCGGCTATCGCATTCGCGAGGAATTCGCGGCCTGGGACGCGGAGCGCGTCTTCGATCTCGAGGATGCCGGCGCCGAGGAACCGGCCGAATGCATCAGCGCGCTGGTGTTGCAGGGGCTCAAGAAGCCGGTCGAGTGCCCGGCCTTCGGCGTCCGGTGTACGCCTGCGCAGCCGCTGGGGGCGCCGATGGTTTCGGCCGAGGGCGCCTGCTCGGCTTATTTTCGGTACCGGAGGCATGGCGCGCGTGGCTGATTTCTCGAGACTGGTATGTCCCGCTCCGCTCGACGCGGGTGATCGGATTCTACTGGGGCACGGGTCGGGGGGACGATTGAGCGCGGACCTGATCCGCAAGCTGTTCGTCCCGCTATTCCGTAACCCGACGCTCGAAAGGCTGGAGGACCAGGCGATTCTGCCGCTCGGCGGAGTGCGGCTGGCGTTCACCACGGATTCCTTTGTCGTCAAGCCGCTGTTCTTTCGCGGCGGCGACATCGGGTCGCTGGCGGTGCACGGCACGGTGAACGACCTGGCGATGTGCGGGGCGATGCCCGTGGCGCTGAGCGCGGCCTTCATCGTCGAGGAAGGCCTGCCGGTGGAGACGCTCACGCGCGTGGCGGCGTCGATGGCGCGGGCGGCCGCGTCGGCGGGTGTCGAGATCGTGACCGGCGATACCAAGGTGGTCGAGAAGGGGAAGGGCGACGGGCTGTTTATCAACACCACGGGCATCGGCCTGGTGCGCGAGGGCGTGTCGCTGTCGGCCGCGGCGGCCCGGCCGGGCGACGCGGTGCTGGTGAGCGGCTATCTGGGCGATCACGGCATCGCCATCATGGCCGAGCGCGAGGGTTTGGAGTTCGACAGCCCGGTGGAAAGCGACAGCGCGGCGCTGCACACCCTCGTCGCGGCCATGCTGGACACCTCCGGCGGAATCCGCGCGCTGCGCGATCCCACCCGCGGCGGCCTTTCCAGCACCCTCAACGAAATCGCGGAGCAGTCGCGCGTGGGCATTGCTCTCGAGGAGCGGGCGATCCCGATCCGCGAAGCCGTGCGCGGGGCCTGCGAGCTGCTGGGGCTCGATCCGCTGTACGTGGCCAACGAGGGCAAACTGGTGGCTATCGTTGCTCCGGATGCAACCGAGACCTTGCTGGCGGCGATGCGCGCCCATCCCCTGGGCCGCGACGCGGCGCGGATCGGCATGGTCACCGGGACCAATCCCGGCCTGGTCGTCCTGCGCACCCCGCTGGGCACCAGCCGCGTGGTGGACATGCTCTCCGGCGACCAGTTGCCGCGAATCTGCTGATTCGAGTGGATGGCGCGCCTGTGGGAAGATAGAAGTTTCCGAATCGCATGAGCTCACACACCAAACACAAGAGTCCGCTTCTGGAGGAACTGCGGTGGCGCGGCTTCCTCGACGCGGTGACGGACGAGGATCTCGACGCGTACCTGAACGAAACGCGGCGCACCATCTACGTGGGCTTTGACCCGACCGCCGACAGCCTCCACCTGGGCAGCCTGATCCCGGTGATGGGCCTGGCGCATGTGCAGCGCAACGGCCACCGGCCGTTGGTGCTGGTGGGCGGCGGCACCGGGCTGATCGGGGATCCCAGCGGCAAGATCTCGGAGCGGACGCTACTGACCAAGGAACTGGCCGAGCGGAACGCCGCCGCCATTCGGGTACAGTTGAGCCGCTTCTTCGACCTGTCGTCCGACGACAAGGCGCTGATGCTGAACAACGCCGACTGGCTGGTGAAGCTGAACTTCGTGGACTTCTTGCGGGATGTCGGCAAGCACTTCTCGGTCAATGAGATGATCAAGCGCGACTCGGTCCGCATGCGCTTGGAGGAGCGCGAACAGGGCATCTCGTACACCGAGTTCAGCTACATGCTGCTTCAGGCCTATGACTTCCTCTTCCTGTGCCAGCATTTCGACTGCACCATCCAGATG
>CAYOTD010000011.1:8397-10037 GCA_964406685.1 uncultured Solibacteraceae bacterium
GGGCGGCAGCGATCAATGGGGCAACATCCTTTCGGGCAAGGAGCTGATCCGGCGGATGCTGGGGCAGCGCGCCGAGGGCATCACGTTTCCGTTGCTTACCACCTCGGGGGGAAAGAAGTTCGGCAAGACGGAAGAGGGAGCGGTGTGGCTGGACCCCGCCCGCACCAGTCCTTACCAGATGTACCAATACTGGCTTCAGACGGCCGATGCGGATGTGGACCGCTTTCTCAAGCTGTTCACCTTCCTCGATCGCGAACGCATCGAGGCGCTGGCGGCCGAGACGCAACGCCGGCCGGAAGCCCGCGAGGCGCAGCGCGTGCTGGCCGCCGAGTGCACCGCGATCGTACACGGAGCCGGGACGGTGCGCGCCGTGGAAGCGGCCAGCAGGATCCTGTTCTCGGCGTCGAACGAGGTTCCAACCGAGGAAACGGTCGCCCTGCTGGCGCGGGAAGTGCCGGTCACTCAGATTCCACGAGTGGATCTCGAAGCCGGGATCCCTCTGGTGGACCTGATGATTCGCACCGGGCTGGCGGAAAGCAAGGGAGCCGCGCGCAAGCTGATCGAAGGCGGCGGCGCGTATCTTAACAACGAGCGGCAAACCCAAGCCCAGAAGAAGATCACCACCGGCGATCTGAAATGGCCGGCGGCGATTCTCCTGCGCACGGGCAAGAAGAACTACCACCTGATCCGGATCGCGTAGCTCGCGGAATCTGCCAATCGCCGAAGATTCAAGGTACAATTGCCGAGGACGCCAAGTAAAATGGACCGAAATATCCTGTATTGTCTATTCTGTGTTCTCGGCGCCGGCCATGCCGCGGCTCAAACGGCCCCACTCCTTCCCGAGTACAAGCTGCTGCGCGAGGCGCAACTGACGGAGTCGTTCGTTACCGAGAATGTCGAACTGCAACGCGACGTGGCGACGATCACCCTGCGCAGCGGGTCGGTCAGCTTCGCGCCCCCGGTGCTGGGCCGCGTCACACTCGGCGTTTTTGTGGGACAGGGCACGATTCGCATGAGTCCGGTCGAGCCCAACGAACAGCGTCATATGCGGAATCTGATCGAGGCGCAGGAACTGGTCGAGCAGTTCGACCGCGCGGTGTTCGTCTTCACGGACGCCACCTACAAAGAGATCATCGGCGCAAGCAAGGCCCGTCCCGCCGAGAGCGCGGCCGCGGAGGCGCTGCGCGATTTCCGCGGCCGCATCCGCCATTCCACGGAATCCCCGCGGAGTTTTCTCGAAGCACTGCTGGCCACCGACAGCGTAGAGAACGTGGATGCCCTAGTCCTGGCGGACCTGCTGGGTCCGGCCCGGCCCGGATTCTTCAGCGCCTGGCTTCACGGGAAGAAGTACAGCGATCTTCGGTTTCATTTGCGGCCGCGCGGAGCGATGCCGGAGTTGCCTTCGCCGGAAGAGGTGGCCCTGGTGTGCTTCGATCCGGGCGGGGAGAAGGAAGGCATCTGGTACCTGTCGCACGTGAAGAGCGAACTGGCGCCCGGAGGCCCACCGCCGAGGGAAGACAAGCGGGTAGTGGAGGCGCGCCATTTCAAGATCGACACCACGATCGCCGGGAACAAGCATCTGAAGGCCATGGCGGAAGTGCGATTCCGGGCGATGACCGGCGGGGAGCGCGTGCTCGGCT
>CAYOTD010000011.1:10047-10285 GCA_964406685.1 uncultured Solibacteraceae bacterium
ATGCCGACGCTTCGGGTTTCACGCGTGCGCTCCCAGGAACGCGACATTCCGTTCATCCAGGAAGCCGCCCGGGCCGACGGGAGTCTCTATCTGGTCTGGCCGGAGCCGCTCGAAAAGGGCAAGGAGTACACCGCGACCATCGAGTACGCCGGCGACAAGGTGATTCGAGACGCGGGCGGTGGCAATTACGCGGTCGGGGCGCGGGAGAACTGGTATCCTTCGATCAACTCGTTCCAGG
>CAYOTD010000011.1:10295-18430 GCA_964406685.1 uncultured Solibacteraceae bacterium
GATCGGGCGACTTACGATCTCACCTTCCGAATCCAGAAGGGGTTCAAGCTGACCAGTGTCGGCAAGCCGGCGCGCGAGTCCACAGAGGGCGGTTTCCTGGTGAGCCGGTGGGTGTCCGAGGTTCCGCTCGCCGTCGCCGGATTCAACTATGGAAGATTCGACCGCAAGGAAAGCACGGTCCCGGAATTGAACTACAGGATCGAAGGCTTCGCCACCGGAGAAGTGCCCGGGTACTTGCGTGACACGGAGACGGACCTGCCCGGAGCGTCGCCCCAGGGACGGTTGACCGGCAAGATGACCCCCTCGACCCTGCTCGAGAGCGCGATGGCGCAAACGCGCGCGGCCCTGCTCATCTTCGAGCGGTACTTCGGACGTCCGCCCTATGATCGAATCGCGGTGACGCAGCAGCCGCAGTTCAGCTTTGGCCAGTCCTGGCCGGGCCTCCTGTATCTGCCGCTGTCCGCCTTTCTCGACTCGACGCAGCGGTGGCAGTTGATGGATTCCATCGACACGTCCCTCACCGATTTTGTCGAAGAGGTGACGCCCCACGAGGTTTCGCACCAGTGGTGGGGGCACATGGTGGGATGGAACACCTACCGCGATCAGTGGCTCTCGGAGGGCTTCGCCGACTTCTCGGCCGGCCTGTATCTGCAAGCCACCGAAAAGAAGCGTGACAGGTACCTGCGCTACCTGGAGCGCTCGCGCGACGTCATCCTGGAGAAGAACAAGTACGGCCTGTCTCCGGCCGACGCCGGTCCTCTTTCCATGGGCATGCGCCTGATCAGCTTGCGCAACCCGCGGGCCTACAACGGCGTGGTGTACTCCAAGGGTGGGATGGTCGTGCACATGCTGCGCATGTTGATGTGGGATCAAACGACGCGCGACAGCGGATTCATCGCCATGATGCGCGAATTCACGTCGCGCCACCTCCACCAGAATCCCTCCACTGCCGACTTTCAGGCTGTCGCCGAAAAGCACATGACGCCGGCGATGGATATCGAGAGGAACCAGAAGCTGGACTGGTTCTTCCGGCAATGGGTTTACGGGACCGACATCCCGAAGTACGAGCTGACGTACGACGTTTCCCCTCAGCCGGATGGGAAGTACCTTCTCAAGGGCCGTCTGACGCAAAGCGGCGTGGGTGAGCGGTTTGCCATGGTGGTGCCGCTATACCTCGACATGGACGGCACTCCCGTGCGAGCCGCCAGGCTGCGGTTGCATGGAAACTCCTCTTTCGACGGAATCCAGATGACCCTGCCGGCCAAGCCCAGGCGGGTGCTCGTCAACGCCTACTTCGACGTGCTGAACCGGAAGTAACCGCCGCCCAAGTGAACCTCCCGCCCCGCCCGACGTATTGACAGGGTGGAGAGGAGAAACACGATGACGCGGAGCAGGTTCGGGCTCTTGACCCTGGCAGTATGCATTGGGGCGGTTTTGCCGGCGCCCGCCGGGGCGCAGCCGGCCAAGGGAGTTCCGGCGGCGGCGCCTGCCCCGGTTGTAAGCATGGATCAGCCGGATGCCCAGCGGACGCAGGAGGAGTTGGCGCGGCTTCTGGAGCGCTATCCGCCCTCGTTGCGCCGCGTCCTGGCGCTCGATTCGAGCCTGCTCGGCAATCCGGCGTACCTGGCGCCGTACCCGGCACTGGTGGCTTTCCTGAACGCGCATCCCGAAATCGCGCGGAATCCCGCGTTCTACTTCGGCCAGGGAGGGGGACAAGGCCACTACTCTCAGGATCGCGCGGCGCGGGCCGGTGAACTGTGGCGGGATGTGATGGGGGGGCTGGCGGCCTTCACTGGTATCGGCATGTTCATCGGCCTGATCGTCTGGCTCATCCGCACCCTGATCGACTATCGCCGCTGGAGCCGCCTCTCCAAGGTGCAGACCGACGTCCACACCAAGATCCTGGACCGGTTCAGCTCGAACGAAGACATGATCGCCTACATCCAGTCGCCGGCCGGGTCCCGGTTCCTGCAATCCTCGCCGATCACCCTCGACGCCGGGTCGCGAAGCGTGGGCGCGCCGCTGGGCCGGATCCTCTGGTCGGTGCAGGGCGGGCTGGTACTCCTGGCGGGCGGTGTCGGTTTCCTGATCGTGGCCGGACGGGCGGCCGACGAGAACGCCCAGCCGCTCCAGGCCCTGGGAGTGCTCGCCATCGCGATTGGCCTGGGCTTCGTGGCGTCGGCGATAATCTCCTTTGTGATCTCGCGGAAGCTGGGCTTGATCGAAACGCCAGCGCGGCCCGAGATGCAGGGATGAGGCCGCGGCCGATTCATGTTTCGTGACGCGACATTCACCGAAGCCAGCCGTTCCGAGGCCATCGACGAGGCCGGAGCGGATTTCGTGATGGACGAGGAGACATTCCGCGCCTTCTATGACCGGACCGCACGCAGACTCTGGGCCTATCTGGCTCGCCTCACCGGGGACCGTCAACTGGCGGACGACCTGCTCCAGGAGGCGTACTATCGCTTCCTCCGCGCGGCCGCCACGCACGAAAGCGAATCGCACCGGCGGAATTCCCTGTACCGCATCGCGACGAACCTGGCGCGCGACGCGCGGCGGCGGAGTTTGAGGAGCGTGGTGGCCAGTCTGACGGGTGACGACGTCGAGCGCGTCTCCTCCGGCGATGGGTCCGGCGCGACGGTACGGCGGGCCGAATTCACACGCGCCATGTCGCGACTGAAGCCGCGGGAGAGGGCCATGCTGTGGCTGGCCTACGCGGAGGGATCCTCGCACCAGGAGATCGCGGAGGTGCTGGGCCTGAGCCCGGCCAGTCTGAAGTCGATGCTGTTTCGCGCGCGGCGGAGGCTGGCGGAGTTGCTGGGCGCGGCGCCGGCGGAGGTCAAACGATGAAACCGGCCGAGTGCGAGTTCGAGGCGGAAACGCTGGCCGCCGTCCAGCAGGGCCGCTGGCCCGGCCGGGTGGATGCGGGCCTGCGCTCCCACGTGGCCGGGTGCGGGATCTGCTCCGACATCGTCGCGGTCGCGGGCGCTTTCGAGGAGGCGTGCGAGGAGTTGGCCGCGCAGGCGGCGATTCCCGATTCCGGCCGCATGTGGTGGCGTGCCCAGCTTCGTGCGCGGCGTGAAGCGGCCGAAGCCGCGGGACGCCCGATCACGGCTGCCCAGGCGATCGCGCTGGCCTGCGCGGCGGGTCTGTTCGGCGCGTGCTTCGGCGCGGTCTCGACGTGGTTTCAATCCGCGCTCCGCTGGGTGGTGTCGGGCATCGAGGCGGCGGACCTCCCGGCCTTGCTTGCCGCCGCGGCGGCGCCTCTGGCCGAGCATGCCGCTCTGGTCCTCGGAATGGCCGCCGTGCTGCTCCTGCTGCCCGCCGCCGTCTATCTGGCTATTGGCAGAGACTGAGTTGCCGCCTCAGCCGAAAGTGACCACATATCGGGACCGCGGTGTCGTCAGCAGTCTGTCGGCAGTCGAGATGGGGCGGCCGTTCTCGGTGATGCGGGCGATGGTCTGGCCGGCGGGGGGGCGCAGTGCGATTTCGCCCGCCAGCTTCGGACGCAATTCGGCGGTCACCGCGCGGCCAGCCCTCCATGTTATGTCGACCTCGATGTTGCCGCGGGCGCGCAGTCCCTTGACGTGGCCGTTGGGCCAGGCCTTGGGCAACGCGGGCAGGAAGTCGATGGCGCCGTCGTGGCTTTGGAGCAGCATCTCGGCCACCCCCGCCGTGCCGCCGAAGTTGCCGTCGATCTGGAAGACCCATCCCTTGCCTGCCGGATGGGTGTCGAACAGGTTGGGGCCGGTGGAGTGGGTCAGCAGCTTGACGAGCGAGTCGTGCGCCATCTCGCCGTCGTTCAGGCGCGCCCAGAAAGCGACGGCCCAGGCGCGGCTCCAGCCGGTGTAGGCGCCGCCGGCTTTCATGCGCCGCTCCAACGACACTCGCGCGGCGCGCCACAGTTCCGGGTTGCGCCGTGAGGTGAACTCCGAGCCCGGATAGAGCGGGTACATGTGCGACATGTGGCGGTGGCCGGGTTCCTTCTCGTCGAAGTCCTTCGACCATTCCTGCAACTGGCCGTGCTTGCCTACCTGGTAGGGGATGATGCGCTCGCGCGCCCGCGCCAGCCGGGCCGCGAATTCGGCGTCCACGCCCAGCAGCCGGGCGGCTTCGATGGTGTTGGCGAACAGCTCGCGGATGAGGGCGATGTCCATGGTGCAACCGGCGCTGGTCTGCGCGGTCCCGCCGTCGGGCGTGAGAAACGTGTTCTCGGTCGAGAACGACGGGCAGGTGGTGAGGCGTCCCTGCTTGTCGGGGATGAGCCAGGCGAGGCAGAACTCCGCCGCGCCCTTCATGACCGGATAGGCGCGCCCGGACAGGAACTCGCGGTCGCCCGAGAACAGGTAGTGCTCCCAGAGGTGTGAGCAGAGCCACGGACCGCTCATCTGCCAGTTGGCCCAGGTGGGCGAGCCGCCGCCGAAGTTGCCCACCGGCGCGGACTGCCGCCACAGGTCCACGTTGTGGTGCGAGACCCAGCCGGGCAGGCCGTAGTTGACGCGCGCGGTCTGGCGGCCGTTGGCGGCCAGTTCCCCGATCAGATCGAACAGCGGCAGGGCGCACTCAGCCAGGTTGCAGGTCTCCGCCGGCCAGTAGTTCATCTGCGTGTTGATGTTAACGGTGTAGTTGGAACTCCACGGCGGGCGCACCTGGTCGTTCCAGATGCCCTGGAGGTTGGCGGGCTGGGTGCCTTCGCGCGAGCTGGTAATGAGCAGGTAGCGGCCGTACTGGAAATAGAGCGCGGTCAGGTGCGGGTCGGACGCGCCGCGCTTGACCGCTTCCAGCCGGTCGTCCGTGGACATCGGCGGCGCCTTCGCGCCCAGATCGATCGAGACGCGCCGGAACAGTTCGCGGTGCGTCATCAAGTGATCGTTTCGCAGGTGCCACATGCTGACCTTGTCGGACAGGCGCAGGTGCGCGCGACAGAGGTCGTCGGGGCGCGCGCCGCGGAAGCCGGTGGCCGCGGCGATGCGGAGCGTAACGGCGCTGGCGTCGCGGACGATGAGGCGATCCCCCGCGGTGGTGACACGGCCTTCCTCGGCCACCGCGTGCAGCCGGCAGGCGAAGGGCATCCCCTTGTCCGGAGAGTCGTCGTAGAGAACGGGATCGTCGGATTTGAGATAGTTGGGATCGACGTGCGCGGGGGCTTTGCCCGCCAGCGTGAGCGTGTCGTTCCCATCGGCCCGAACCTGCGCGCGCAGCAGGCTGGTGACCGTGGCGGAGAGGGAGATCGTTCCGGGTCCGTCGGCCTCGATGTGGACCACGATCACCGGCTCAAAGGCCGAGGCGAAAACCTCGCGGGTGTAAGTGGTCTGGCCGGCACGAAAACGGACGCGCACGATGGCGGTGTCGAGATCCAACTCGCGGCGGTAGCCGGAGATTTCGCCCGTGTGCTCGAAGCTCAGGTTGAGGTCGCCCAACGGCAGGTAGGACTCGTTGTAGGGCCCCTGCATCTTGGCGCAGGCGCGGTCCGCCGCCACGTAGTCTTCCTTCTCCATCACCAGCCGCCGGATCTCGGCCAAGTGGTGGGGGGCGTCGGGGTTGTTCCACTCCCGCTTGTAGCCCGACCAGAGCGTGTCTTCATTCAGTTGAAGCCGCTCGGTGGCCACGCCGCCGAACACCATCGCGCCCAGGCGTCCATTTCCCACGGGCAGAGCGTCCGTCCACTGCCCGGCGGGCGAGGAATACCACAGAACCCAATCGGAGACCTCGGCCGCGCCACGCACGGCGGCGGCCGGTAGCGCGGAGAGGAACGCGCGGCGGGTTGGCTTCGGCATACAGATGAGTCTACCAACCCGCCGCGGAGTCAGCTCTCGAACACGACCATCTGGTGGCCGGTCACGACGGGCACAGTCACTCTGGCGTAACCGTCGGCGTACTCAAAGGGCAGATTCACCTTCTGCGGAGCCAGGTACGCGCGGCTGGGGCGATGCGCCAGTCGCGCCGCCAGCTTGACGTTGTTCAGCGGAATCACATCCTCGACGACGTCGAGGTCCGGGCTGCGCCGCTCGGGAATGTAGTGAAGCACGTGCAGGATGTGGCGGCCCTGCTGGCGGGTCATGGTCACCTGGGCGGTGGTGGGCAGCTCGGCCTTTACCAGTGGAGCGGGCATCAGCCGCTGGATGGAGTTACTCACCAGTTGCCGGTAGACCGGGTAGCCATGGCGCGCGTAGTTCCGGAAGATGGGCAGGGCGAAGTAGATGATCTTACCGCGCTGAGTGACGGCGGCATACTGCGAGGGTTTGGCGAAAGGCGTCTGCTCCACCTGGAAACGCCGGTAGTCGCGGTCGAAATACCCCTCCCAGACCCGCGCCAGCAACGTGGTCCCCGGCTGGGCCTTCACCGCCGAGCCCGTCTCGTACATCTCGTGAACCATCACGGGCACTCCTTCGCGGAGCGGCTCCAGAGGCTCGATGTACTGGGATTCGTGCTTCCACGGCCCCTGGTAGTCCACGCCCATTCCGGCCAGGGCGAAGCTCTTTCCCTCCTCGTCCACCCCCGCCTCATGGCTCAACAGCAGCGCTCCACCGCCCGCCAGAAAGGCCGCCAGCTTGTCGCGCAGCGCCGGATCGAGCCGCTGATTCTCGGCCAGGATCAGCAGCCGGTAGCGGGAGAAGTCCGACTCGCGGTCAATGACGTCGTACTGGTGGTGAAGCTGCGTGAGCATGGCGTTGACGCCGCCGGGTGTATCGTTGGCGCGCGCCCCGCCGGGTCCCAAGAGGTAGGCGATCTCGACGACGGCGGTGGCGCCCTCACACCACGGTTCTTTCTCCCGCACGGAGCGGAAGGTGCGGCCGATGCGCGCATAGGCCGGTCCGGTCAACTTACCAGTGGGGTGTAAGTGATCGCCTACGGCGCACTTAGTCGCCTGGGCCAACATGCTGAAGCACTCGTAGTCCAGCGCGGCCTGGTTGCGGACCGTGCCGAAGTCGCCCCAGCTCCGGTGGAAGGCGCCGGTCATGCCCTGGGCCTCCAGCCCGAAGTTGCGCAGGTAGCGCGAGGCCATCTGGAAGTGGCTGTAGCCCCAGCTTCCGCCGGGCAGCGATTCGATTTCCAGATGGGTGTAGTCCTTGACGACGCGGCGCAGAAAGCCCGGATCGCGGCCCAGACCGAACGGCCCGTTGATGTATACCCCGGCCTTGGGCTTGCGCGCGCGGACGGTGGCGGCAAAACGGTCCATGGCGCGCTCCATCACGATCAGGGTGTGTTTCAGCCGGTCTTCCGGACGCGCCGATTCCAGCCCCAGTTTCTCCCGCTCGATCATGCAGGAGGGGCCGAAACAGCCGTCCGCCGGGTAGCCGAAGTTGTCGTAGAACAGGCCGTCGGCTTCGTAGTCGCGGAGCACTTCGTCGGCCTGCGCGAGAACGTAGTCCAGGTAGGGCGTGTTGATGCACACCCGGCCCAGGGCGGGCTGGAGCATCGAGGCGGCGCCGCGCAGGGCCTGGGAGCGGCCCTCCCGGTCGAGGGCACGCCAGTCGGCGTGCTCGCGCCAGACGTTCTGGTCGTACATCGTGCTGATGTAGACGGGCACCCGGATCCCCTGGCGGTGGCAGGCTTCGATCATGCCGCCCACCAGGTCGGCCTTCAGATTGGGGTGGCGCACGCCCACCTTCGTCGGGTAGTAGGCCATGCCGTGATGGCACTTGGCGAAGATGGTGATGGAGTTGACCGCGGCCTCCTTGAGGACGCGCGCGAACTCCTCCGCGTTGAACTCCTCTCCCACCCCCGTCACGAAGGGCGAGGTGTGGAAGTCGAGATGGATGTGGCGAAACGTGAGCACGCCGGGAGGCGTGCCGGGGCCGGAGGCGAAGGTCGCGGACCCGAGAAAGCTGAAACCCGCCGCCGCGTTGCGCAGTAACTCACGGCGCGAAAGATGTGCCGACATGATAGCCGCCTTTCCGATTAGCCGGGAAATCCCATGACTGTGTAGTAAGCAAGGTTCGGCTGCCGCGTGTCGGCCCGGCCGATCTGGCAGACGACCCCAACCGTGCTTTCTATCTTGACCGCGTACTGCCGGAAGGGAACCTGCACCCCGCCGATGGGCCGGTCCATGCGGAAGCACCGCACCCGGCGGGCCGGAACCGGTTGCACGGGAGGCTGCACCGGCTCGCGGTCCTCAAAGTAGATTGTCAGAG
>CAYOTD010000012.1:0-1730 GCA_964406685.1 uncultured Solibacteraceae bacterium
TCTTAGCCAACCTTGCCAGCGCGGATGAATACCGCCGAAGCATCCTCGCCCTCATGGACCCCGCCGCCCGCCACGCGCAGAAGCAGGCCATGACCTGCTACCGCCGCTTGAAACCCTACTTCGCCCGCGGCGTCTTCTACGGCATCGACGAGCAGACCCACCTCCACCGCCACCCCACCGAATCCTCCGCCGTGATCAACTGCTTCAACCTCGACGACCGCCCCGTAACCCGCCGCCTGGACCTCGACCCCGCCCGCTTCAACCTCGACCCCACCCGCCGCTACACCTGCCCGAAAGAAGTCCCCATCGCCCCCTACGGCCACACCCTCGTGGAGGTGCGCCCGGTGGAACCAGCCCTATGACAAGCGGCGAAGCGATCCTGGTCACCGGCGCGGCCGGGTTTGCCGGCCGGCTCCGCTTCGCCGCGCTCCGCATCGCCAACGTCGTGGGTCCGGGCGCGCGCAACACGGGCTCGCCCTGGCGCTCCGAGGTCTTCGAGAGCCTTGGCACGGGCCGCCCCATCCGAATTCCGTTCCCCGAGCGGGAGGTGCTGTCGATGGTCCATGTCGAGGAATTGGCCCGCATGTTGGTCCTGCTGGCGAAGCAGGACGAGTTCCCGCACACGGTCTACAACACTCCGAGCGAGAACTGGCGCGCCGGAGAGCTGAAGCGCTTCCTCGAAGGGCTGGACGGAAACAACCGGGTGGATCTTGACGAGGCCGGACAGAGGCGGACTCCGCCGGTTGCCGACGGCGCCCGTTTCCTGCGGGACTTCTCCTACAAGCCCCAGCCCCTCGCCGGCCGCTTCCGGCAGGCAAGGAGCCGGGACCTGGAGTGAGTCCCCGGTTTGCCTTCCGTGTAGTCCGGATGAGAGCCTCCACCTCCGGCTCCGGTGTGATGGCCGTTCTCCCCCATGCATCATGAACCCGCGGCGTCCCGCGCCCCCCGCTCGACGTCCACCCGCGCCAGCGCCGCCACTCCCACCGCGAACAGCGCCATCAGCGCCAGGATCGAGGCCCGGTAGCTTCCCGTCCACTGCACCACCGCGCCGAACAGGGCCGGCGCCAGCCAGCTTGTCCCCTTGTCGCTGACCTCGTACAGGCTGAAGAACTCGCCTTCCTTCCCGCGCGGGATCATCTGCGAGAACACCGACCGGCTCAGCGCCTGGCTGCCGCCCATCACCAGCGCCACCACGAACGCCGCGGCGAAGAAGCCGCGCTCGCCGCGCACCAGCGAGTACATCGCGCCCAGCACTCCCATCCACACGACCAGGCTGGCCGCCAGCGCCCGCTTCGACCCCACCCGCGCCGCCACACGGTCGAACAGCAGCGCTCCCGGAAAGGCCACGAACTGCACCATCAGGATCGCCAGGGTCAGCGACGCCATCGACAGCTTCAGCTCGCCCGCCCCGAACTGCGAGGCCAGCGCGATCACCGCCTGGATCGGGTCGTTGTAGATCAGGTACGCGATCAGGAACAGGAACGCCTGCCGGTATCGCCGCAGCTCGCCCAGGGTCCGCCCGAGCTGCCCGAACGCCGAACGAAGGATCGGACCGCGCGCCGGCGCAGCCGCCGGCCTGTCGCGCAGCGCGGCCAGCGGGATGAGGGTGAACCCCCCCCACCACCCCCCCCCCCCCCCCCCCGGGGGGCCCCCCCCCCCCCCCCGGCCCCGCCCCCCCCCCCCCGCCCCCCGGAAAACCGCCCCCCCCCCAGCTAAAAAGTGGGCCCCCC
>CAYOTD010000012.1:1740-4561 GCA_964406685.1 uncultured Solibacteraceae bacterium
CGCCCACCACGCCCCCGCCGCGGCCAGAGAGAGGCGCACCGCCGCCGCTTCGCTCAGCCCCAGCGCCCCGGCCCGCTGAAACAGCGCCACCGCAAGTGCTAACATGAGGCCGCCGCCCAGGTAGCCCAGCCCCCACCCGCGCGCCGAAACCGCGTCCCGCTCTCCGGGTCCCGCGATCAGCGGCAGGAACGAGTTGTAAACCACCATCGACGCCCCATATCCCAGGTTCGCCACGACGAACAGGACGCCGCCGGCGATGTACCGCTCGCCGCTCAGCAGTCCCATGGCCATCGTGGCCGCCGCCCCGGTGAAGGCGTAGATCGCCAGTTGCGCCTTGCGCCGCCCGCTGGTGTCGCTCAGCACGCCGGCCAGCGGCAGCGCCACGATCTGCGCCATCACCGACGCCGAAAGCACGTACGGCCACCAGGCCCGCGCGTCCACTGGAATCCCAAAAGGATGCACGAAACCCCGCCCGTCGGCCGCCGCCGCCGCCATCGAAGTCAGGTAGGGCCCGAAGAACAGCGTGATGACGGTGGTGTAGAAGGCCGAGTTGGCCCAGTCGTAGAAGTACCAGCCGCGTTGTTCGGTGGTGCTCTTCATGCGCGCGCCAGCCGGCTCAGTGTGACGTAGTCCTTCTTGCCGTTGCCCAGCAGCGGCAGCGGCTTCAAATGGACGACGCGGCGCGCCAGCGCCAATTCCGGCAGGCCCAACTCGCGCGCCGCCTGCTTCAGCGCCTCGCGCTTCAGCGCCGCATCTTCCGTATAGAGGACGATGACCTCGCCCCGCCCCGGCTCTTCCACCGCCACCGCCGCGTGCTGCGCGTTGGGCGAGGCGGCCGCCGCGATCGCCTCCGCCGTCTCCAGCGACACCATCTCCCCGGCCACCTTGGCGAAGCGCTTCATCCGGCCGCGGATGGTCACGAACCCGTCCGCGTCGATGGTCACCACGTCGCCGGTGGGATACCACCCGTCGCCGAACTCCGAGGACGGCGGCTCGATCCGCCCCGGCGCGCTCTCGCGCAGATAGCCCAGCATCAGGTTCGGGCCGCGCACGTGCAGCAGTCCCGCCTCCTCGATGCCGGCCACCGGTTCGATCCGTGCTTCCATGCCCGGCAGCAGTTCGCCCACCGCTCCCCTGCGGAACGCCAGGGGAGTGCTCAGCGAGATGATGGGCGCGCACTCGGTGGCCCCGTACCCCTCGAGGATACGCACGCCGAACTTCTCGACATAGACGGAGCGCACCTCTTCGCTCAGCTTCTCGGCGCCCGTTCCCACGTAGCGCACGCTGCGCAGGTCGTACGGGTGGGCATGCTTGGCGTAGTTGCCCAGGAACGTGTTGGTGGCGAACATGACCGTGCAGTTCCGGTCATAGGCCATCTCGGGGATGATCCGGTAGTGCAGCGGCGACGGGTACAGGAACACGCGCGCCCCGCAGGTCAACGGAAGGAACACGCCCACGGTCAATCCGAAAGCGTGGAACATGGGCAGGCAGCTAAGGAACTTGTCCTTCCTGGTGATGTCGATGACGGCGTGGATCTGGGCGATGTTCGCCAGTATCGAGTCGTGGCTCAGCACCACGCCCTTCGGCCGCCCCTCCGACCCGGAAGTGAACAGCACCACCGCGGGATCTTCCGGCCGTCCCGGGCGGATCGCCCGGCGCGGCCACCGCAGCGCCCACAGCACCAGCCACAGCTTGCCGGCCAGGGTGAAGCTCGGGCGCAGATCCTCGATATAGACGATACGCACCTCCGCCAGCCGCGCCACCGTCGCCTCCAGCCGCGCCTTCTCCAGGAACGCCCGCGAGGTGATCACGGTCTTCACCCGGGACATCCGGCAGGCGCTCTGCATGCCGTCCAGCCCCGAGGTGTAGTTCAGGATCGCCGGCACCCGCCGCCAGGCCATCAGGCCGTTCAGCAGACAGGCGGTGGCGCCCGCGTTGGGCATCAGGACACCGACGTGCTCGCCCTCGCAGGTGAACTTCGACGCCAGCCTTCCCAGCGCCAGGCTGGCCTTGAGCAGATCGCCGTAGGTCTGGCCCGCCTGCCGGATGTCCTCGAGCATGTCCCGCCCGCGCCCGTGCATCTCCACGGCGTCCAGGAAGGCCTCGAACAGCGTGGTCCGCTTGCGCGCCGCGAACATCGATTCTTGCAGGATGCGCCGCAGCCGCTCACTTGCCAGCCGCCGCCGCAGCTTGGCCGTGCGCGCCACCGGCATCTCGACCCGGCGCGGCTCCCCGATGGTGAGGGTGATCCGCGGAAACCACTTGCGCGGAAAATCCCCCGACATCCGGCTCATGAAGGTGTATTGCGGCCCGTCGATGTGCACCGGCACCACCGCCGCGCCCGTCCGCGCCGCCACCCACGCCGGCCCGTCGTAGACCTTCATCAGCGCGCCGGTGGCCGTGATGCGCCCCTCGGCGAAGATCATCACCGGGGTGCCCGACTCGATCAGCGCGACAAGCTGTTTCATCGCCAGCGGGTTGGCCGTGTCCACCACCAGGTACGGGAACAGCTTCATCGGGATGCGGAAGTACCACCGGCTGGCGATGGAGGAGTGCATCAGCCAGACCGGCATCACCGGCAGAAACGCCCCCAACAAGGCGCCATCCAGAAAGGACTGGTGGTTGGAGACAATCAGCAGCTTCTCGTGATGCCCCAAGGTTCCATGCACCTTGACGCCGTACAGCATCCGCAACACGGCGCGCGATAGGAAAGGGATGATCGGGTGGGCCATGACCAGGCGATAGGCCATTATAGCGGCGCGCCGCCCGCCCCCGTTAGACTGAAAGTCAGCGTGCCATCCCGCGAAACCTCCGACATCGC
>CAYOTD010000012.1:4571-9785 GCA_964406685.1 uncultured Solibacteraceae bacterium
GCGGTGGTCGCCCTGAGCGCGCGGTCGGCGAGCGACATCGCCGACCTGCGCGAGTTTGCCCTTGAGTTCCGCCGCCGTTTCGAGAAGACGCGTCAGAAACTCAAGCCCACCCAGTTCGACTGGTATCCTTACGACACCTTCGGCAACCTGGCCCACCTGGACCGCCTGCTCACCGGCGAGCGGCGCCGCCTGCTGGCCCTGGCGCGCGGCCTTCCCATCATCGACATCGGTTGCGCCGACGGCGCCCTGGCCTTCTTCCTCGAATCGATGGGAATGCGCGTCCACGCCCTCGACTACCCCTCGTCGAACTTCAACCGGATGATGGGCGTCCGCGCGCTCAAGGAGGCTTTTGACTCGCAGGTCGAGATCGTCACCGCCGACCTCGAACGCTCGATCGACCTGCCCGCGCGCCTCTACGGCCTCGCCTTCTTCCTGGGCACGCTCTACCACGTGAAGAACCCCTTCCACGTGCTCGAATCCCTCGCTTCCCGCGCACGTTACCTGGTGCTTTCCACGCGCATTGCGCGCTTCACGCCCGGCCGCCGCACCGACTTGACCGGCGAACCGGTCGCTTACCTGCTCGACGAAGGCGAGGCCAACAGCGACTGGACCAACTTCTGGATCTTCTCCCACCCCGGCCTGCTCCGTCTGCTTCACCGCTGCGGATGGCAGGTGCTCGACCACCTGGTGGTGGGCGCCGGCGACGCCTCCGAACCGGCCGCTAACGACCTGGACGCGCGCGCCTTCTGCCTGGCCGCCAGCCGCCTGGTCGACCTGGAGAACTCCGTGACTCTGGAGGAAGGCTGGCACGATCTCGAGTTCAACACCTGGCGCTGGACCGCGCGCCGCTTCTCCGCCCGCCTGGAAGCGCCAGCCGGGGCGCGCACTCTCAAGTTCCACTTCGTGATCCCCGACGCCATCTTCGAGCGGCTGGGGGCGCTCACCCTCTCGGCCCGTCTCGGCGGCGAGGAGCTCGCTCCCCAGCGCTTCACTGCCGCCGGCCCGCACTGTTACGTCGCCTCGTTGCAGGACGGGATCTCGGGAGAGGTGCGCGTCGATTTCACCCTGGACAAGGCGCTGTACGACCCCGCGGCCGACTCCCGCGAGCTTGGCCTGATGGTCTGTTTTTCGATGGCCGCGGTCGGCGACGGCCGCACCTCCGACGCCCCCCTCTCGCTCTATTAACAAGAATTAACATCCGGTCCAGGTAACCGCTCCGCCCTGGTGCGTCATCCTATCGACAGGTGCGATTGGAAAACCATTTTTTGCTCGCGGCGCTGGTATGCGCGCTCACCGCTCCGGGGTTCGCTCAGCGGGTGGAACTCCGCTCGGCTCCTCTGGTCGAGATCCCTTTCCTGGTGGATGGGAACAGCCCCAGCCTTTGGCGGGACGACAAGCTGCACTTCTACACCTCCGACGGCACGCCGGTTAAGTCCCAGGGAGACAACCAGTTCTCGTTGTCGGCCACAACCAAGATCGGCGTGGACAGCAGCGAGCATTTCGCCATGTGGATCGAATCCATCTGGGTGGACGCGGACGGGACCGTCTACGGCTGGTATCACAACGAGCCGTCGGGTGTCTGCCCGGATGGGAAACTCACGGCGCCGCGCATCGGCGCGCTGATGTCGTATGACGGCGGCAATACGTTCTTCGATCTGGGCTTGGTTCTGACCTCCGGCGACCCGGCCGATTGCAGCGCGAAGAACGGCTTTTTCGCCGGCGGCCATGGCGATTTCTCGGTGATTCCGGATCGCGAGCTCAACTATTTCTACTTCCACTTCACCAATTACGGCGGCGACCCTTCCGCGCAGGGCATCGCGGTGGCCCGCATGGCCTACCAGGACCGCCAGGCGCCCGCCGGCGCCGTCTGGAAGTACCGCAACGGCGAGTGGGCCGAACCGGGCCTCGGCGGCGCGATGACAGCGGTCTTCCCGGCCAAGGTGAACTGGCAGCGCGCCGACACGGACTCCCACTGGGGCCCGGCGGTGCATTGGAACACCAGCATCGGGACGTACGTCATGCTGCTGAATCGCTCCTGCTGCGAGCCGGGCTGGCCGCAGGAAGGCGTATACATCAGCCTCAACCCCGACCTCGCCAACCCCACCGGCTGGACCGAACCGGTGCGTATCCTTCGCGAGATCGGCTTCGGCGCCAGCTACTATCCCCAGGTGATCGGACTGGGAGCGGGAGAGACCGACACCCTGGCCGGCCAGACGGCGCGGCTCTACGTGCACGGCAAATCGAAGTGGGAGATCGTCTTCAGTCCGGGCGATCCCTTTATCTCCGGCTCGGACACTACCAGCTATCCCCGGCAGCCGATCCCTTCCGACCCGGTGGACCAGGAAGCCCTCCCCCGGTTCTGAGGAGTGCTGGAGCTTCAGTAGTCCGCCGGCAGCTTCTGCATGTCGGCCATGGTGAAGACCGGGCCTTCCTTGCAGACGTAGACCGGGCCGCAGTTGCAGCGGCCGCACTTGCCCAGGCCGCACTTCATGCGGTTTTCGAGCGACGTGTAGATGTCGGTCGCGGCCAGCCCCATGCGGTCGAGCACGGGGAGAGTGAACTTGATCATCACCGGCGGGCCGATAACGAGCGCCACCGCGTTGCCCGCGGGCACATTGGCGCGCTCGAAGGTGGTGGGCACGAAGCCGATCTCGCCGGTCCACTCCGGCGTCTCTCCGCCCGGGTCCACCGTCTTGATGACGCGCACGCGCGGGTGTCTGGCCCACTCGTCGAGCTCGTCCACGTAGACCAGGTCGCCCACCGTGCGCGCGCCGTAGACGATGGTGATGTCGCCGTAGCGGTCGCGGTTCTCCAGCGCGTACCAGATGGCGCAGCGGATGGGCGGCATGGCGATCCCGCCGCCCAGGAAGATCAGGTTCTTCCCCTCCCAGGCCTCCATCGGATAGCTGTTGCCGTAAGGGCCGCGGAACCCGATCACGTCGCCCGCGCCCGCTTCCCACAGCGCCTCGGTCACCCGGCCGGTCTTGCGGAAGCAGAACTCGATGTGGTCGCGCCAGTTCGAGCTCGAGCAGATGTTGAAGGTCGACTCTCCGTAGCCGAACGCCGAGAAGATGCCGAACTGGCCCACGCGGAAGTGAAACCCGCCCGCCTTGTCCGCATCCAGGAAGCGCGCCTTCACGCTCTTGACGTCGGAGGTGTGCTGGCGGACGTCGATCACTTCCATCAGGTCGGGCTTGTAGATGTTGTCCATCAAAGAGCCTCCAGCACGCTCAGCACGCCCAGCCCGACCGGACAGTTGCGCTTGCAGTTGCCGCAGCCGGTGCACAGGATCTCGCCGAACTTCTCCGGATAGATGCGGAACTTGTGGTAGATCCGCTGGCGCTGCCGCTCGGGCTGCGCGCCGCGCGGGTTGTGCCCGGAAGCGTGCAGCGTGAAGAGGGCGAACTGGCACGAATCCCAGTTCTTCACCCGCGCCCCGCGCCGCGAGTTGCCCTCATCCGCGATGTCGAAACAGTGGCAGGTGGGGCAGGTGTAGGCGCACGCCCCGCAGCCCAGGCACGAGAGCGTGTGCTGCTGGTAGACCGGGCTGTCAAACTCCACCGCCGGGTTCTCGAAGCGGATGGGCGGTCCGATTGTCTCCGGCGCGATCTTATCGGATGACTCGACCGCGCCCTCCAACAGCGCCCGTCCCTTGTCCGTCAGCAGGCGCACTTCATACTCGCCGCCGCCCAGGGCCAGCAGCAGCGCGTCCGATCCCTTCTCGTGCGCCGGCCCCAACCCCACCGAGGTGCAGAAGCAGGCGTCGTCGAAACCGGCGCAGGCCAGCGTCACCACCGTTGTGCAGGCGCGGCGGCGGAGGTAGAACTCGTCCTTGTAGTCCCAGTTGAAGATGTGGTCCAGAATGGGCAGCGCCGCCGCGTCGCAAGGACGCGCGCCCAAAATCACCTGGGGGCTGTCCGGGACTTCGGCGTCGATCAGCTCGATGCCGCGGCCGTTGATGCGGTAGTCGTACAGCTTCTCGTGGCGCGGGAAGACGAACTCCTTGATCGAGTTCGCCGGCCGGATGAATCCGTCGAGCTTCATCCGCGCCCCGCCGGCGATCCGCGCGTACTGGATCAGGCCGGGCTTCACCTCCACCGGCGCCGCCACCGCGATGCCCTTGGCCGCCCACTCGCCGGCCAGCTCGCGGAGGCGCGCTTCCCGAATGATGGCGCTCATCGGATGAAGTCCTCCTTGTCCTGAAGCGAGTAGGCGCCCACCACCGGCTCGGCCGCCGGGTCGTAGCCGGCGCGGTAGCCGAAGCAATCCTCGGCCGCCTTGGCCGTGGCCAGGTTCAGCAGCCGCAGGTTGATGCCCGCCGGACAGGCGCGCGTGCACTCATCGCACCCGATGCAGCGCCCCGCCAGGTGGAACGCCCGCGTGATGTGCCAGGCGAAGTTGTCCTCCACCGTGGCGGAGGTGTCGATCACCTGCGGCCGGTTCTTGTCCGCGATGCAGCGCTCGCAATAGCACAGGGGACACACCTGCCGGCAGGCGTAGCACTTCACGCACCGGTCCAGCTCCGCGGCCCAGTACGCCATGCGGTCTTCCGGGGCAAGCTGGAGGAACGACTCCAGCTCGTCGTAACGCTTCTCCGGCTCCTCGCAACTGGCGCACTTGGGCTGGTTCATGCCCTTGCACGGCATGGTGATGACGTGGATGTCGGAGGGCGAAAGCTGCGATTCTTTCTCGAGCACGACCAGAGCCCGCTCGTCGCACTTTTTGACGATGATGGCCGGCGGCCCCAGCGCGCGGATGTGTTTGCGCTTGAGGTACGTCGTCAGGTTGTGCACGCAGTCTTGGTTCCACACCAGCTTGTCGACGTCCTCGGGCCTGGTGACAAAGATGGGGCCGGTGACGCCGTAGCCGATGACCACCTTGGCCGTGCCGTCTTCGAGCAGCTTGCGCGCCGAAGCGCGCATCTTGTCCTCGTCGATGGACCACTCGACCCGCGCGCCCGCCTTCGGCTCGCTCCACTTCCGCTCGCCGGCCTCAAACATCTTCGCCGGACCCAGGGCGCGCGTGGCTTCGGTGATTTCGGCGATGGTCTGCTGGAACTTCTTGCCCTCCGCCGCCGAGATCCAGGTGAAGTGGATGCGGCGCAGATCGTAGCCCATCGCCTCCAGCAGCGGCCGGAACAGCATCCAGCGCCGCCGGGCGTGATAGTTGCCGGCCGTGTAGTGGCAGTCGCCCGGATGGCAGCCCGACACCAGC
>CAYOTD010000012.1:9795-18184 GCA_964406685.1 uncultured Solibacteraceae bacterium
AATCGATGCGCCCGGTGCAGGGCAGCCGGATGATACGCACGTTGGCCGGATATTCCAGGCGGTTGGTGCCCGCCAGGTCCGCCCCCAGGTACGTGCACCAGTTGCAGACGAAGGCGACGATCTTGGGTTCGAATGCCGCGGTCTCGCTCATGCCAGCGCCTCCACCATGGAATAGATCTGCTGCTCGCTGTAGCCGTCGATGTCGGCGCTCTTCGAGGGGCAGATGGCCACGCAGGTCCCACACCCCATGCACAGGCCGGGATTGACGCGCGCGGCATGCTTGATGAGCACGCCTTTGGGCGTGGTCACCTCGATCTTCTCGATGGCGTGATACGGACACGCGCGGTAGCAGGCGTAGCAGGCCGCGCAGGTATTGGCGTCGATGCGCGCCACTTCGGGATCGCGCGTGAGTTCCTTGCCGGAGAACATCACCGCCACCTTGCCCGCCGCCGCCGAAGCCTGCGCCACCGATTCGGGAATGTCCTTGGGCGCATGGCACGCCCCGGCGATGAACACCCCGGCGGCGTTGGTTTCCACCGGCCGCAGCTTGGGGTGGGATTCCAGCAGGAATCCGTTCTCGTCGTAGCCGACGTTCAGTTTCTGCGCCAGCTCCGCCACCCCGTCGGCCGGCAGCATGGCGCTGGCCAGCACCACCATGTCGGCCTCGATGGTCACCGGGATTCCCGCCAGGGTGTCCGCCCCGCGGACGATCAGCTTGCCGTTCTCTTCCGTGATCTTCGACACGCGCCCGCGGTGGTACTTCGCCCCGTCCTGCTCGATGGCGCGGCGGACGAACTCGTCGTAGCCCTTCCCTCCCGCGCGGATGTCCATGTAGAAGACGTGCGCCACCCCGCCATGCACCTTGTGCCTGTACAACATCGTGTGCTTGGCCGTGTACATGCAGCAGATCTTCGAGCAGTAGGCCATGCCCTTGGCGTTGTCGCGCGAACCCACGCAGGCGATGAAGACCACCGTCTTGGGCTCGGCGCCGTCCGAGGGCCGCTTCAGCACGCCGTTGGTCGGCCCCGAGGCCGACACCAGCCGCTCGAACTGAAGCGAGTCGATGACGTCCTTGTACTTCCCGTAGCCGTACTCGCCGTAGCCCGACAGCTTTCCGTTGGCCTGGGCCTTGCCGATATCGTAAAGCTTGTAGCCGGTGGCCACCACCACCGCGCCCACCTGCTCCTTGATCAGCTTGTCTTCGTCCTTGAAGTTGATCGCCCCGCGCGTGCACTTCTTCTCGCACAACCCGCAGCCGTTGCGCACCAGCCTGGCGCAGACCGTCTTGTCGATCACCGGCCGGGCGGGGACCGCCTGCGGGAACGGCACGTAGATGGCCGGCCGGTACCCCATGCCGAAATCGAACTCGCTGGGGTTCTTCTTGAGCGGACAGACCCGCCAGCAGTCCCCGCACCCCGAGCACTTGTCGATATCGACATAGCGCGCCTTCTTACGGATAGTTACTTCGAAGTTACCCACATAGCCGTCCACGTTCTCCACTTCCGAGTAAGTGTGCAGCTTGATGTTGGGATGCGTGCCCACCTCGACCATGCGCGGAGTAAGAATGCACTGCGAACAGTCGAGAGTGGGGAAGGTCTCCGACAGGCCCGCCATCTTCCCGCCGATGGAGGGCTCGCGCTCGACCAGGATGACTTCGTAGCCGGCGTCCGCGATGTCCAGGGCCGCCTGGATTCCCGCCACGCCGCCGCCGACCACCAGGGCGCGCTTGGTGATGGGCACGCGGATCGGCTCCAACGGACGGTCCATCCGCGCCTTCTCCACCGACAACTGGATCAGCTCGATGGCCTTCGCGGTCGCCTGCGGCTTGTCGTGGTGGACCCACGAGCAGTGCTCGCGGATGTTGGCCATCTCCAGCAGAAACGGGTTCAGTCCCGCCGCGGCCACCGCGCGCCGGAAGGTCTTCATGTGCATGTGCGGCGAGCAGGAAGCGATCACCACCCGGTCGAGTTTCTCCGAGGCGATCTTCTCACGCACCATCGCCTGGCCCGGGTCCGAGCACATGTACTTGTAGTTCAGCGCGCACTTCACGCCGGGCATGCCGGCCGCCGCTTCGGTGACCTTCTCCACATCCACCGTGCGGGCGATGTTTTCCCCGCACCAGCAGGTAAAGACGCCGATTCGTGCCATAGGCTACCCCTTTGCCTCCACCACGAAGTGCCGGTCCACGCCCAGCTTCTCGCGCGAAATCCCCAGGGCCATCCCCACCAGGTCCGACAGATAGTAGATGACCATGCCATGCTTGACGCCGAAGGCCCGCTCGATGTCGGCCTGCTTCATGTCCAGGTTCACGTGGCACATCGGGCACACCGTGACCACGCAGTTGGCCCCATGCGCGGCGGCGTTCGACAGGATCTTGTGCGACAACTCGAGCACCGTGCGTTCGTTGGCCATGGTCATGCCGGCGCCGCAGCATTCCACGCGGTAGTTCCAGTCGACCGTCTTGGCGCCCAACGCCTCGACGATGGCCTCCATCGAGCGCGGCTGCTCGGGATCATCGAATTTCACCACACCCGGCGGGCGCGTCAACAGGCAGCCGTAGTAGCAGGCCGCCTTGACGTTTTCGAGCTTGGTCTTCATCGCCGCCTTGATCTTCTCCAACCCGATGGTCTGGAAGACCTGGATCAGGTTCGAGACCTGGGTCCCGCCATTGACCTCGGCCTCGACGATGGAGGAGATCTCGCGCGCCAGGGCCGGGTCTCCGGCCAGCTCGTGCCGCGCCTTGAGCAGTTCCATCGAGCACATCGGGCACGGGGCCAGCAGTTCCTTCATGCCCTGGCGTTCGGCCAGGGCGAGGTTGCGCGCCGGCAGGGCCACCGCCAGTTTGCGGTTGAGCGAGTGCGCGGCCGTGGCGCCGCAACAGATCCAGTCGTCGATCTCTTTGAGCTGCACGTCGAGGGCGCCCAGGCAGGCGCGCGCCGACGCCTCGTAATCGTTGGATGACCCGTGCAGGGCGCAGCCGGGATAGTATCCGATCTCCATCGTGCCAGCCTCACCTCCAACCGATGCGCGGCAGCGGGCTAGCGCCCGTTCGCCCCGCAGCGGTCAAAAATGCGCTCCACCACGCCCCGGTCGCGCACCGACTTGCCCAACAGATGAAGCTTGCCCCGCGCCATGGTGCGAGGGCCCAGCATCGCATCCTTGAACAGAAACGGAATGCTCAGGTCGTTGAGGAACGCCGTCGTCTTAAAAACGCCGATCAGCTCCAGCTCATTCAGCCGGCCGTGTCGGCGGATATTCTGCAAGAACGCCTTCTGGAAGAAAAGCGTGCGCGCCTGCTCCGGGGATGCCAGTCCCCGCTCGTACGCCGCCTGCCGCAGGGCGTCCATGACGCCCGCGCAGTCGACCGACTTCGGACATCGCGTCGAGCAGGTCTGGCAGGAAACGCAAACCCAGATGGAGGCCGCGCGCATCGCCCGGTCGACCTCTCCGGCCTGGACCAGGCGCAGGATCTGGTTCGGCACCACATCCATGCGCTCGGCCACCGGACAACCGGCGGTGCACTTTCCACATTGGTAGCAGTCTTGCAGCTTGAGGTGGGCCAGCAGTTCAACGGGGACCGCGGATGATTCCGTCGAAGTGGCAGTGTCTGTCATAGCTCCGAGCCCCTGTTTGGGACTTCTAACCTGGGGGCGCCGGCATGCATGTTCCGCCTCGCCGGCCCCCTAGACAACCATTTTCATATATATGGACCGAATAGGTCAAATTTGGCGAACCCCCGAAACGGCGCCGAAAAGACAGAATGGAATATGCGAAGCGGACGGGGAAGACGGAGTTGGTTGCGGCGCCTCCTGTGGTGCGCGGCGGCGGCGGTGGCGGGCTTCTACGCGAGCATTGCAGCGAGCCTGGCGGCCCTCCGCTGGATCGATCCGCCCTTCACCGCCGTGCACATCGAGCGGCGCATCGAGGCCCTGCTGCATCGCAAGACATATAAGAAGCGCTACACGCCCGTGCCGCTGAGCCGCATGGCGCCGGATCTACCCCACGCCGTGGTGGCCGCCGAGGACAGCCGCTTCTTCCAGCACCACGGCTTCGACTGGGTCGAGATCGAAAAGGCGCTGGATGAAGAGGATGAGCGCGGCCGCCTGCGCGGCGCCTCGACCATCACCCAGCAGTTGGTCAAAAACCTGTTCTTCTCCACCTGGCGCTCGGCGATCCGCAAGGGCCTGGAGGCAACCGTCACGCCTCTGGCCGAGGCGATTCTCCCCAAGAAGCGCATTCTGGAGCTCTACCTGAACGTGATCGAATGGGGGCCGGGCGTCTATGGCGCGGAGGCCGCGGCGCAGCATCACTACGCGGTCCCGGCCGCGCGCGTCACGCGGGAGCAGGCGGCCCGCCTCGCCGCCATCCTCCCGTCTCCGCTCAAGCGCAAGCCGGCGCGCATGGACCGCTACTCGGCGGCCATTCTGGGCCGCATGAGCCAGATGGGCTGGTAAAGCGGCCCCTACCGCCGTTCCTGCTTCAGGTATGGTAGCGTCAATTCTCGGCTTTCACAGGCGAGGAGGCTGCCTTCATGCGAAGAGAGATCATCAGTCTGCTGGCCGCTGCGGCGGCGCTGGCGGCGGCGGAGCCGCCGGTGGGCGGCGCGGTCCTGCACGAGAGCCGCGAACGGCCGGACATGCTGAGCCGGGAATCGCCCGCGGGGCTGCGGGTCGTGCAGATCACAACGGACGCGAAGCGGGCCAGTTGGAACGTGTATACCGAAGCGCCCGTGTTCACGCCCGACGGGAAGCGATTCGTCTTCGTGCGCGAGCGGAACTACTGGCTCTGCGACATCGCGGACAACTTCGGATTGCGCCAGCTTACCGATGAGAAGAACGCCAAGGGCGCGGCGGTGTCGCCCGACGGGAAGTGGTTCTACTATGTCCTCGAGGACCCGGCGGCCACCGGAGCCGCGCTGGTGCTGAAACGGCTATCGCTTAAAGACTACCGGCGCCACACCGTGCTCGCCATTCGCGACCGCATCCCGGGCAGCGAGTTCCGGCCCTCGCGGGCGTATTCGCTGTCGAGCATCTCCTCGGACGGCAAGCGGCTGGTGACGAGTTGCTTCCTCGGGGACGGCAAGAAGGATGGCGCTCCCTTCGGGCTGCTGGTGTTCACGCTGGACACCCCATCGGTGCGGGTCTTCCCCCTGGGGGCCGACTTCAACAACATGCATCCGCAGTACAGCCGCTCCACGGAGGCGGCCTCCGCGCACGATGTCCTGGTGCAGCACAATCACGGATCGGTGGTGGACGCCAGCGGCAAGACGCTCACGCTGGTGAGCGGGGACGGGGCCGACCTCCACGTGATCCGCGACGACGGCACCAACTGGCGCGACATTCCCATCGGCCGGGACGGCGTCGAGTGGGTGCAGGGCCACCAGCAGTGGCGCGGGCGCATGAACTCGGTGCTGAGCGCCATGAGCATTCCCAAGGGCAAAAAGCGGATCCTGGAAGGCTTCCCCATCCCCACGGACAAGGAAACCTCGCATCGCGGCAGCCGGATTCCGGGCGCCCGGTCGAGCGACGTGACCCGCGAAATCGAATCTCCGGAGTTCTGGCACTTCAGCGTGGACGCCTCGGGCCTGCGCATTGTCTCCGATACCAGCGGCACGGACCCGGCCACCGGCCGGCGGCGGATCCACCTGGTTGTCGGGACCCTGACCGGCGGCGCCAGCCCGCTGCAGAAGACGCGGTTCCTGCTGGACACGCGGACCTCCGGCAAGGACCAGCCCGCGCATCCGCATCCTTTCTTCTCACCGGACACCAAGGCGGTGTTCTTCAACTCGGACGCGGACGGCATCCCGCACGTCTGGATGGCGACCGGATACCGGTTCCCGGAGTGAGAGGGCAGCAGGGGGGCGGCGGGCGTGCCAGTCCGTCGCCTTCTGATACGCCTCGGCCAAGGCCAGCACGGCGCCGTCCCGTCCGGCGGGGCCGGTGATTTGGAGGCCGGCCGGAAGACCTTCCGCGGTGAATCCGCACGGGATCGAGATCGCCGGGAACCCCAGGAGATTCCACGGCGCGGTGTTCCGCAGAAAGACCAGGCGGCGGGGGCCGAACTCGAAGGCCGGCCCCGGCGCGGTGGGCGTGATCAACAGGTCGACGCCGGGGAACCATTGGCGCGCCTGCGCGCGCAGGCGGTCCATTTCCCGCCGCGCCAGGATGTAGTCCGCCGCCGTGATGGCCGCGCCCGATTCGATGCTCTGGCGCGTCCCGGCATCGTAGCGGTCCGGATGCGCGGCCAGCATCTCGCGGTGAAAGGCGTGCGCTTCGGCGGAGATGATGCGGGAGTAGGTCTCGGGCAGATCCGGCATCTGCGGAAAGGGAGGCAGAGCCGGCAATACGACGGGCACGGCGCCGCGCGTCAGGCCGCTCAGCACCTTGGCGGCCTCGGCCACCAACCTCTCCACTTGCGCGTCGAGACCTTCATAGAAGACCGCGCGGGGCACGCCCAGCCGCAGCGCGGCCACGTTCACCGCGGATTGGCGCAGCGCCTTGCCGGACATCGCTTCCAGCAGGATGGCCGCGTCCCGCGCGGTGCGGCAGATCGGCCCGGCGTGATCCAGCGACCAGGCCAGCGGCGCCGCGCCCTCCGTGCTCGCCAGGCCGTAGGTCGGCTTGAGGCCCGTGATGCCGCACAGGGCGGCCGGAAGGCGAATGGACCCTCCCGTGTCCGAGCCGAGCGCGGCGAAACACATTCCGGCGGCGAGGGCGACCGCCGAGCCGCCCGAGCTCCCCCCAGGCGTCCGCCGGATGTCCCAGGGGTTGCGGCTCGTGCCGAAGGAGCTGGTTTCGCCCGTAAAGTTGTAGGCGAACTCGTCCATATTGGTCTTGCCGAGCACGATCGCGCCCGCAGCCTTCAGGCGCCGGACCACTTCCGCGTCTTTCGCGGGCACCCGATCGGCCCACTGCCGGCTGCATGCGGTGGTCCGCACGTCCGCCGTGTCGTAGAGGTCCTTGAGTCCGATGGGAATTCCGTGCAGCGGCCCCCGCCATTTGCCGGCGCGGGCTTCGGCTTCCAGCGTCTTCGCCTCCTCGAGGGCGCGGCCGGCGGTGACAGTCACGAAGGCGTTCAACCGGGAGTTCAGCTTCTCGATGCGCTCCAGGCAGAGCCGCGTGAGATCGACCGGCGAGATCTTTCCGCCGCGCAGCAGGGCGGAGACTTCCGCGATGCTCCTCCACTCGATACCGGAATCCGCTCCGCGCCATGCCAGCGCGGAGGCGGCAAACGCGCGCCTGGAGATCATACCGGCTACGATAGCGCAACGCGGCGCCAGCGTTGCGGTTGCGTGGTAAGGTTGTTCCGGCAAGGAGGCTCATGCGAAGACGGACTCTGCTCGGGATCCTGCCCGGCGCTCTGGCGGCTGCCGGACAAGCGCCGGTGGGCGAGGCGAGGCCAGACCGCCCCAAGGTTGCCGGAACGCTCAGCCTGCGGGCGCGCCGGCGCGGCGGGGCCGGGATCTCCGAGCAGGTCCTGCGTTGGGAAGTGGCGCGCACGGCGATCGTCATCTGCGACATGTGGGATACGCACACCTGCGGCCTGTCGGCGCAGCGCGTGGCCGCCATGGCGCCGCGGATGAACCAGGTGGTCAGCGCCGCGCGCAGCCTGGGCGTGACGATCATCCACGCCCCCAGCGACACGATGAAGTACTACGAGGGGACGCCGGAGCGGCGGCGCATGCAGAACGCGCCCACGGCGCCCTCGCCCTTTCCGATCGTGGTCCGTTGCCCCCGCGACCCCGAAGAGGAGCGGAACTTCCCCATCGACGATTCGGCGGGGGGCTGCGACGACCCGATCCTGAAGAAATGGACGGGACCCTATCCCTGGACGCGGGAACACCCCGCCCTCGACGTTCTCGGGTTCGACGGCGTCAGCGACAAGGGCCAGGAGATCTACAACTACTGCAAGCAGGAAGGCATCACCAACATCGCCCTGATGGGCGTCCATACCAACTTCTGCATCCTCAACCGCTCTTACGGAATCCGGCAGATGACGCGGCTCGGCTTCCAGATGGTCCTGGTGCGCGACCTGACCGACGCGATGTACGACCCGCGAACGAAGCCGTTCGTCAGCCACCAGCGCGGCACGGAGCTGGTGATCGAGCACATCGAGTCCCGGTTCTGTCCGTCGATCCTGAGCGACGACCTGAGGCGAGTCATTTCCGGCACGGACGGCCCGTCCCGATAGTCCCGGTGGCGGCGCGCAACGAGCGGAGTAACACCGCAAGCACGGAGGACATGCGATGCCGGAGGTGTCGGAAACGGGTGCGTGGGGCAGGATCGCAGCGGACGAACGTGTCTCTTTCGCCGCTGAGCCTGTTCCTGGGGCTGGTGATGGTGGAGAACGGGGCAGAAGGGGAGACGCGGGCGGCGATCCGGCGCACCCT
>CAYOTD010000013.1:0-11194 GCA_964406685.1 uncultured Solibacteraceae bacterium
TGGGTCCGCTGGAAACGCCGGTTGGCGTCCCCCCGGAAGAAGGCCCGGTGTTTCTCGCTGAAATTGTGATCGATGCGGAAGATGTGGCTGTAGAAGTTGTCCGTGTCGGAATCGGGCGTGGTGTAGTTGTTGGTGCCGTCCGCCGTGCCCGGCAGGTTGGGCTTCGGATAGAACGGCAGGAGCTTGACGGCGATAGGATCGATCCGGCTCGCCGGGATGATGTTGCCGGGGAAGACCTGGCGGCTGGTGCGCCCGCCCGCCGCGGTCTGGATGGTCTTGGGGTCGTAGATCTGGTAGATATTCCCGATCTTCAGCAGATCGGAGAAGTCCCCTTGCCTCTCCTTGTCGGTGGGCACGCTGGTGGCTAGCGTTGCGCGCGGGAAGTAGTCCGCGATGCCCTCGTAGCCATACATCCAAAACGTCCGGTTCTTGCCGTTGTACAGCTTGGGGATGTAGACCGGCCCGGTGCCGGAGGCGCTCCAGCGGTTCTGCCGGTTGATGTCGCGGGGCCTCCCCGCCATGTTCGAAAAGAAGCTGTTGGCCCCCAGGGACGTGTTCTGCACGAACTCGTGGAGCGCGCCGTGCAATTCGTTGGTCCCGGACTTGAGGCTGACGTTGACCGCCGCGCCCGAGGAATAGCCATTGCTGGCGTCGAACGTGGCGGTTTGGATCTTGAACTCCTCCACTACGGCCGTTGGAGGTACGTAACCCACGTTCCCGTTGGTTCCGCCGGTGTTCGGCGCGCCGTCCATGGTGTAGTCGTTGGTGCCGGAGCGCGTGCCGCTGGTCGCCATCGACGAGGCCGTGCCATTGTCGAATGGCCGCGACCAGGACGCGTTGCCCGTAAAGATGACGCCCGGGCTGAGACTCGACAACATGATCGGGTTGCCGTCCTTCAGCGGCAGCTCGGCGATCCGCCGCTGATCGACCACCTGGCCGAGCGAGGCGCTGGCGGACTCCACCAGCGGCGCGTCGCCCACCACCCTCACCGTCTCCGTCATTGCGCCGAGTTCGAGGGTGACGTTCATCGTCGTCTTCTCGCTGACTCGCACGCTGATGCCTTGCTGCACGAACTTCTTGAAGCCGTTGGCCTCGACCGAGATCTCGTACTCGCCGGGGATCAGAAACGCGAGGGTGTAATCGCCGGTCGCGTTGGTGACCGCGGTGCTTTGCACGTTAGTGGCGGCCCTCACCACGCGGACGGTGGCGCCGGCGATCACCGCGCCGCTGGGGTCGGTGACACGCCCCAGGATGTCGCCGCGGGCGTCCTGGGCGTTCAGGGCCGGAACCGCCAGCGCGGCGAGTGTCAGGAGCAGCACCAAGATCTGGCGCCGGATGCAGATCAGGAACCTCACAGCTCACCTCCAATAGAATGCTATTCAAACCCGCTAATCAGCATAGGAGCACGGATTGCGGCAGTCCACGAGATTGTTTCGATGATGATGATTGAGGGAGCCGATGGATTATGCCTGAGCGTCCGCGGCGCTTCCTCTCAATGCCGGCGGACGGAAATCATCTGGAACTCGGGGACGCGGCTGTTAACCAGTTGCCCGCCCAGCAGCACCTCAAAATGGGGGAAGGGGTCGGATGAACTCAAATGCAGTGCGTCGCGCAGAGCTTGCAGCCATTTCTCGCTGGTAACGAAGTAGCCGCCGGCGTCGGTGGACTGGACGTCCGTGCCGGAAATCAGAAGCGTGTTGCCGGTCCCTTTCGGATTCTTGAGGAAAGCCACTCGGCAGTAACCCATGAACCCGAACCGGCCGTGGTACTCGCGCGGCTCGCCTGCTCTTGGCTCCCGGTTCGTGAACCAGACCACCTGCGGCGATTCCTGAAAGACCGTGCGGAAATTCAGCTTGTCTTCAAACAGCCCGATCCACGGGTTGGCCCGGCGGCTGCCTAGCAGCACCGTGTTCTGGCTCCCCACCTCGGTTTCCCGGATGTCGCGCGCGATCACCACGGAAAGCTGGATGTGGTTGGCCGTGCAGAGCAGACCGATCTTCCTGGCCATGTTCGCGTCGGCCACTCCAGTGTACAGGTGCTCCAGCACATTCAGTGTCAGGCCGCGAATCCTGGGATCCTCCACGTGGCGTCCCGCCAGGGCGGCGAACGTCTTGTCCTGGTAGTCCCGGATGGAGATGTCCCGGCCGTTCTGGTCCTCGAACACGACCAGGTTGCCGTCCGACATCACCAGGTAGTTGTTCAGCCGGTTGGCGAACATCTGGCGCCAGAAGGCGTCCGCGAGCGGGGAATCTTCCAGGCTGGTTCCGCGAGACCGGCGCAGGCGGAGATCGTCGGTGATCAGTGCGATCACCGCGGCCACGCTGACGGCCGCCACCGCCCAGGGCAGCCACGCGCGCCAGCGGAAGCGCCGAGGTTGCTTCTGCGCGCGGTCCCTTTCTTTAAAGACCAGCGCGTAGACGCCCTTGGGCAGGTCGATAGTGACCGGCTCGTGCTTCCCGTCGCCGTCAAAGTACTCCTTCAACCTCTTCCGGAGCTGAGAAGCCTGCACCCGGACGAGGGTGTCCTGGCTGGTATCGTAACCGGCAGGGCGGCCAAACACCTCCACGCCGATGTCCTGTTCGCGGATGTGGAAATCCGGATCGTCCAGCCCCCGCTCTCCCAGAAACAGCAGCAACTGGCGCAGCCGGTTCGATTTCTGGAATACGGGACTCTCCGCCACCCGGTTGAGCAAAGCCCGTCTCGAATCTCTGGTGGCGACGGAATCGGACGCCGGAGGGTCGGCTGAGCTCATCCGCTGCACGGATGAAGTATACCATCCGGCTTCTCAGTGAATTATCGGCGAATTCACTTGCGGGGAAAGGTCCGGCGGCCTCGAAATGCGAACATGAGACATTTCTGTGCGATATTGCTGTTCCTCGGCGTGACCGCCGCTCTCCAAGGCCAGGACCCGCGCGGCACGATCCAGGGCCGCGTCACCGATTCCACCGGCCTGGCGGTGCCGGGCGTGGAGGTGCGCGCCACCAACGCGGCGACCGGCGTGCCCGCGGTGGGGCGTTCCAACGAGGCCGGCAACTACAGCATCCCGTTCCTGATGCACGGCACCTACACGGTCCGGACCTCCGAAGTGGCCGGGTTCAAGAAATACGTGCGGCACGGCATCGAGGTCCGCGTCAGCGACCAGGTCGAGCTGAATATCACCCTGGAGCTGGGTCAGGTCACCGAGGCGGTCGAAGTCAAAGCGGAGACGCCCCTGCTGGAGACCGCCTCCGCCTCCCTGGGGCAGGTCATGGACCAGCGCCGTGTCCAGGATCTTCCGCTGATGGGAGGCAATCCCGCCGAGCTGATGTTCCTGACGCCCGGCCTCATCCGCAGCGGCTCCCTGGTGGCCATCAAGGCGGCCTTCAGCGCCTCGTCGATCTCGGCCAACGGCAGTCCCTCCTTCACCAACGAGTTTCAGTTCGACGGCGTCTCCAACACCCACGCCCTGCAGGGCAAGGCCTACGAGGCGTTCCGCCCGCCCTCCGGCTCTGTCGCCGAGTTCCGGGTACAGGTGACTCCTTTCGATGCCAGCGTGGGCCACAGCATGGGCGCCGTGGTGACCGTGTCGAGCGCCGGCGGCACCAACCAGTTGCACGGCTCGGTGGACTTCTTCCACGCCAACAGCGCCTTGAGCGCCATGAGCTTCTTCCAGAACAAGTCCAATACGCCGAAGCCCCCCTCCCGGGATCACCGCTATGAGTTCGCCCTGGGGGGCCCCGTGCGGCTGCCCGGGCTGTACAACGGCGCCAACCGCACCTTCTGGTTCTACAACTACCATGGCAACCGGTGGATCAACCCGCGAACCTACAGCCAGTCGGTGCCGACCGAGGCTTGGCGCCGCGGCGACTTCTCGGACCTGCTGGCGGCCGGCAGCGTCTACCAGGTCTACGACCCGCTGACCACCGTCCGCGACGGCAGCCTGTACCGGCGCCAGCCGATTCCCGGCAACGTCATCCCGTCCAATCGCCTGGACCCGGTCGGCCTCAACCTGACCAACCTGTACCCGCTGCCGAACCAGCCCGGCACCGGTGTCCAGCGGGCCAACAACTACTACATCACCCCCAACGACCTGGAGAAATACTATGCCCAGGTGATGCGCTTCGATCACACCTTCGGCGACAACCACCGCATGTTCCTCCGCCTGCACAGCGGGCATTGGGACGAGCTGAAGAACCTGTATTTCGGCATGGCGTCGGGGGTCAACGTACTGCGCGACTACCGCGGCCTGGCTCTCGACGACGTCTACTCCCTCAGTCCCACCGCCGTGCTCAACCTGCGCTATGGCATCACCAGCCACGACTTCTACGAACACCGCAGCAGCCAGGGCTACGACCTGACCAAACTCGGCTTCTCGACGAATCTCACCCGGCTCATCGATCCCAAACTGGCCACCCTCCCCTATGTCACCGGCGCGTTCGGCACGCTCGGCGAATTCAACTCCGGCGACGGCGCTAGCAACGCTCTCACGCACAGCCTCTCGGGCACGCTGCACAAGACCCAGGGCGCGCACCAGCTCAAGATCGGCGCGGACTATCGCGTCTACCGGGCTTCGGAAACCCGCTACCCCTACGGAAGCGCCCCGCTGCTTCAGTTCGACGCCACCTACACGAAGGGGCCTCTCAACACTTCCAGCACCGCGTTCGGGCAGTCCTACGCCTCCATGCTGCTGGGCATCCCGGCCGGCTCGATGTACCGCTACGGAAGCTCCGCGCTCCAGGACCAGTACCTGGCCCTGTACCTCCACGACGACTTCAAGGTGACCCGCCGCCTCACCCTGAACCTGGGCCTGCGCTACGAGCGGGAGGCGCCCATTACCGAGCGCTTCAACCGCCTGGTGGCCGGCTTCGCCTTCGACCAGTCCAACCCCATCGAGGCCGCGGCCAGGGCTAACTACGCGGCCAGCGCGAATCCGGTTCCAGAGCTGCCGCTATCGGAGTTCCGTGTCCGGGGCGGCCTCACCTATGTCAACCAGGGCGGAGTGGGCCGCAGCCCCCTGCACGGCGGGAAGGGCAACTTCATGCCCCGCTTGGGTTTCGCCTATGAGCTGACGCCCAAGACCGTGGTGCGCGGCGGCTATGGTCTCTACTTCGACTCTCTCGGAGTCAACTCCCTGGCCGCCTATCAGATCGGTTTCACCAGGGCCACTCCCATCGAGTGGTCCAAGGACAACGGTCTCACCCGGACCGGCGCCAGCCTCGCCGATCCCTTCCCCAAGGGGCTGTACGAGCCGGTCGGCGCCGGTGACGGACTGCTCACCAACCTGGGCCAGGGAATCTCCTTCTACAACCCCGGCCTGAAGTATCCCTACTCCCAGAAATGGAGCTTCGGCATGCAGCGCCTGCTGCCCGGCTCCCTCTCGCTGACGGCCTCCTACGTCGGCAGCCGTTCCACCCGCGTGGCCGTCAACCAGCCGCTCAACGACACGCCGCGGCAGTATCTCAGCACCTCGCCCTTGCGCGACCAGGCCGCCATCAACTTCCTCAACGCCAGTTTCCCGAACCCGTTCTACGGCCTCAACCCCGTCTATGACGTGAACGCGACCCGCGCCGCCCTGCTACGGCCCTATCCCCACTTCGGCGGCTTCTCGGTGGAGCAGCCCATCGGCTACACCTGGTTCCATGCCCTGCAAACGCTGCTGGAGAAACGCTTCTCCCGCGGCTACACCTTGCAGCTCAACTACACCTGGTCGAAGCTCATGGAGGCCATCGCGCGTCTCAACAACACTGATCCGGCGCTGCATGAAACCATCGGGAGCTTCGACCGCAGACACCGGCTGACCGCCACCGGCGTTTGGGAGATCCCGCTGGGGCGCGGCCGCCGCTTCGGCTCTGCCATGCCCGCTCTACTCGACGCCGTCGCCGGCGGCTGGCAGCTTGGTGGGGTGGTGACCATCAGTTCGGGGGAGCCTTTGGGCTTCGGCAACGTGATCTTCACCGGCAACCCGGACGATATCAAGCTGCCCACCAGCAGGCAGAGCGTGGACCGATGGTTCAACGTCGATGCGGGCTTCGAGAGAAACTCCAGCCGCCAGCTCGCCAGCAATATCCGCACCTTCCCGTTGCGCTTCAGCGGGCTGCGCGCCGACACGGTCTCGCGTTGGGACTGCTCCATCGGCAAGACCTTCCGCATCCTGGAGAAGCTCTCCTTCCAGTTCCGCGGCGACGTCTACAACATCTGGAACCACCCCAGCTTCTCGGCGCCGAATCTCTCTCCCACCAGCACCGCTTTCGGCACCATCACCAGCCTTCAGAACGTGCCCCGGCAGTGGCAGATTGGCGGCAAACTGAGGTGGTGAGCGGCGCCGCCTTCAGTCGCGCAGCCGCTCGCACAGCATATCGGCCAGCACCCGGATCGAGTTCGGCAGCGTATGTGCGTCCATCGTCGCCAACCCCAACTGGCGGTAGAGCGGCCGCCCCTTCACCCTGAGCGCTCGCAGGCGTCCGGCGGTCTCCGCCGGCGGCATCACAGCGCAGGACGGCAGGACCGACGCCCCCAGTCCGGCCGCCACCAGCACCTTCACGGCTTCGATGTTCTCCATCTCCATCACCACCGTGGGGGCGATGCTCATATCCGCGAACCAGGCGTCGATGACGTCCTGCATAGCTGTGTGTTTCTCGAAGAGGATGAAGCGAAGCCCCGCCAGGTCGGCTGGCGCCAGCGCCGCCCGGCGTGCCCCCGGATGCTTGCGATTCAGCACCACGACGAGTTCTTCCCGGCACAGCGGAGCGACTCGCAGCCCCATCTGCTCCGCCGGGCTCATCACAACGGCCAGGTCCAGCCGCTGTGCGCGCAGGCTGGCCAGCAGCGACTCCGTGGTATCGGTTTCCACCAGCAGTTCGATCTGCGGGTACCGTTCCCGGTAGGCGGCCAGCACCGGCGGCAGGCGGTACATCAGTGTCGTCGCCCCCGTTCCCAGGTGAACCGTCCCACGCTGCACCGCGTTCACCTCCCGCACCGCCATTTCGGCGTTCTTCAGGTCGCGCAGGATCTTCTCGGCGTACTCCAGCAGCAGCGTCCCCGTCTGGCCGAGCACCACCCGCCGGCCGACGCGCAGGAACAGCGGGCACTCCAGCTCGCTCTCCAGTTCCTTAATGTGCAGACTGACGGTGGACTGGGACAGGTGGAGCCTCTCGGCCGCCCGGGTGAAGCTCCGGCTGACGGCGGCGGCGTGAAAGACGCGCAGTTGTTGGAGGTTCATTGGCTTCTCAGATAAGAGAATCCAATTCTATTCGTTTCGCGCATTGAATGCCGGGCGGGAACCCGGGTGTCCTAAAATGGGAGATATATGCGTTCTCTGATTACAGGGGCGGTTGCTCTTGTGGCCGGCGCCTCCTTGCTCGTCTCTCAGACAAAGCAGCCCGCCGCGCCGGCGGCGAAGAAGTCGGCGCTCGACAAAGCCACCCTCGAAGGGTACGTGCGGCACCTGTTTGTTTGGGGACCCGCCATCGAGGTGAGGATCGACGATCCCAAGCCTTCCGCCGTGCCCGGCTTCTTTGACGTCAAAGTGACCGGATCGGCCGGCAACGCCATGCAGGAGGAGATCTTCTATGTCTCCAAGGATGGCCGCCGGTTTCTCCGCGGCACCATGTTCGACGTTGAAAGCAACCCCTTCCAGCAGGATCTCGCCAGGCTGAAGACTCTGGGCGAGCCGAACTATGGGACCCCTGGCGCGCCGGTGGTGCTTGTGGTCTTCACCGACTACCAGTGCCCCTTCTGCCGCGAAGAGGCGAAGATGCTGCGCGAGAACCTGACGAAGGCCTTTCCCACGCAGGTACGGCTCTACTTCAAGGAGTATCCCCTTCACCCCTCCTCGCGCGCGATCGCCATGGCCGGACGGTGTGTTTTCCGGCAGGATCCCGCTGCTTTTTGGGACTATCACGACTGGGCCTTCGACAAGCAGAACGAACTGACGCTTGAGAACCTGAGAACCAGGGTGCTGGAGTTCGCCGCCTCCAAGAAGATGGACGCCTTGCAGCTTGCCCGATGCATGGATGCGCGCGAGACCGCGGTCGATGCGGACCGCACCTCGGCGGAGGCGCGTGCGCTGGGTATCAATGCCGTACCAACGCTGTTTGTCAATGGACGGCGTATCACGGCCCGGATCGCGTGGCCGAGCTTGAAGCAGATCATCGACTTCGAGATCGAGTACCAGCGAACGGCCAAGAACGCGGGCGAAGAGGCCTGCTGCGAAGTCAAGCTGCCTTCGCCGCTGTCGAACTGATTCTGCATCGGGACATCATGAGATTGGGGCGATCCTTTTGCGGCCCTCTCGCCGTCGCGCTGTTCGCCTCCGCCGCCGGCTGGGCCGAGATCAGCGCGAAACGCTACCTGGAAGACGTTAAGTACCTGGCCTCGGACGAACTGAAGGGACGGGGCACGGCTACTCCCGGGCTGGAGAAGGCCGCCCGCTACCTGGAGCGGGAGTTCCGGAAGATCGGCCTTGCCCCGATCGGCGACCAGCGGTACCGTCAGAGTTTTCGTGTAACCACCAAAGCGCGTCTTGGCGGGAAGAGCCAGGCCATCCTGGTCGACAAAGGACGCCGGCAGCCGCTGCGGCCGGGTCAGGACTTCCGTCCATTGAGTCTCTCCTCCGCCGGGATGGCGTCGGCGGAAATGGTCTTCGCCGGTTACGGCATCACCGCCCGGGAGTACGGCTACGACGACTACGCCGGGGTGGATGTCCGGGGTAAGTTCGTCATCCTGCTGCGCCACGAACCGCGGGAGAACGACAGCAGCAGCATCTTCCTGGGCCGGAATCTGACCGAACATGCCCAAACCGCCAGCAAAGCCGCCAATGCCCGGGCCCACGGAGCCGCCGGTGTCATCCTGGTAAGCGACGCCGGTAACCACGGTGGCGCCGACGAACTGGAGCCGTTTGTTCGCACCGTGGGTCCGGCCAACGCCGGAATCCCATTCGTGCAGGTGAAAGTGGCGGTCGCCGACCAGTGGCTGGCGCCTTTCGGGACCAGCGTGAGGCAACTTGAGGAAGCCATCGACAACGATCTGAAACCACGCTCCTTCGCCCTGTCCCAGGGACTGCGGCTCGATCTCCGGATCGACATCCGCCGCCGGGAGAACACCGTCGCCAATGTGGCCGGCTACCGGCAGGGCGAAAGCGGTGAGTACGTCATCATCGGCGCCCACTATGATCACGTGGGGATGGGCGAGCAGTTCTCCCTGGAGCCGTCCAAGACCGGCAAGCTTCACCCCGGTGCCGACGACAACGCCTCCGGCACCGCTGGCGTTGTGGAACTGGCCCGGCACCTGGCGGCTCTGCCTAAACAGAAACGGGGCATTCTGTTCTTGTGTTTCGCGGGCGAGGAATTGGGTCTGCTAGGGTCGAGCTACTACGTGAACCACCCGGTCCTCCCTTTGGAGAAGGCCGTGGGGATGATCAATCTGGACATGATCGGCCGGGTTCGCGACGGCAAGGTGATTGTGGGTGGTGCGGCGGAAGGCACCTGCCTGCGCGCCCTCCTGGAAGAGATGGCGAAGCGCCACGATCTCCAGGTGGATTTCACCGGAGAGGCGACCTACGGCTCCAGCGATCACACCTCGTTCACCGCCAGGCAGGTGCCGGCGCTGTTCTTCTTCTCGGGTCTGCACGGCGATTATCACAAGCCCTCCGACACGTGGGACAAGATCGAGCCTGCCGGGGCCGCCAGGCTCCTGGAGATGGTGGCGGATGTGGCGGCGCGGCTGGCGGAGGCGGGCTCGCCGCCGCGGTTCATGCGCCACTGAGACATCTGCTAATCTTTTGCGGTTTAATGGACGATTAGGAAAGAGAGACGCATGCAACCCGCAACGACCGGCGTTGAGAAAGTCCTCAGGCTCCCTCCCCTCATCCTCCATCCTTTCTCGGATTCCAACGGCCCCGGAAAGCTGGTGGAGAGCTCCCGAGCCAGCTTGATGCTACAGGGGTTGCTCCCTTCCGGGGAATTGACTCCAGACGATCTGGACCGCAAGCTGCTTGACGGCCGGTATTGCGAAATCCGCATGTTGTGTTACGTCGGCAGGGATCTGGTCCGCTGGATCGAACAGTGCCTGGAAGCGGTCGAACGCGATCACGGCTTGCGCCACGCGGGCGTGCGGTTCCAGAGTTTCGCCGCCATGCTGGTGGACGATCCGCCGCCGGCGGTGAAGGACAAGCTCTGCCGGTGGGGCGTGGCCGATTACAAGCACATCTTTTCGCGCGCGCTGGGTCTGAACGCCATTTTCGCCAATCCGCCCGGGCGCGAGGAATTGAGCGCCGAGTTCATCCGCCATTACTATCGCTTCGCCGACCAGATGTACCGGTGCCTGTTGGGCCTTCACGGCTACTCCGAGATCGGATGCCAGAACTACACCTTCGATCTCTACGCCTCCGGCGAGTACGCGCGCCTGCTCGAACGGCAGTGGGAAGCTGACATCGAGCCCGAATCCTGAGCGGCGTGGGTCTCCCCTGATATACTCCCCTCATGGAGTTGCCTCGTCTTCTGCTGGTCCGGCAGTCGATCCCGGACCGCAGCATCCAGGACATACCCGGCGCGGTTGCCCGTGAACTGAGCCAGGCGGGTTTTGCCTCCCGCTTGAGGCCGGGTTCCAGCGTGGCCATCGGCGTCGGCAGCCGCGGGATCACCAACCTCAGCCGGATCGTACGCGCGGTGGTCGACTATTGGAAGTCCCAGGGAATGCGCCCCTTCCTGTTCCCCGCCATGGGCAGTCACGGGGCGGCCACGGCCGAGGGCCAGGCCGGAGTGCTGGCGCACTATGGCGTGACGGAAGCGGCCATGGGATGCCCGGTGCGCAGCTCGCTGGACGTGGTGCCGCTGGGTTCCACGCCCGAAGGCATCCGGACGGTCATGGACCGGCTGGCATACGAAAGCGACGGCGTATTCCTGATCGGTCGAGTGAAGTGGCACACCGATTTCGACGGTCGCATCGAGAGCGGTCTGTACAAGATGATGGCCATTGGCTTGGGCAAGCTGGCCGGGGCGCAGCACTACCACGCGCACGCCTACACGCTCGGACTCGAGGCCGTCATCCGTTCGGTGGGCAGGCAGGTGCTTGGCTCCGGCCGCATCCTGGGCGGGCTGGCCATTGTCGAGGACGGCAACCACAATACCGGCTGTCTGGCGGCCGTCCCGGTGGAGGAGATGGAGCGGCGCGAGGAAGAACTGTTGGCCCTCGCCAAAAGCTGGATGAGCAAGATCCC
>CAYOTD010000013.1:11204-17903 GCA_964406685.1 uncultured Solibacteraceae bacterium
TCCCGGTGGCCGAACTGGATATCCTGATCGTGGATGAGATGGGCAAGGACATCTCCGGCACGGGCATGGACACGAAGATCGTGAACCGCCACGTCCTGGGAACCTACAACCCCTGGCCGTTCGCTCCCCGCATCGGGCGCCTGTTCGCGCGCAACCTCACGGAGGCCACCGGCGGCAACGCGGTGGGCATGGGCACGGCCGACATCGTCACGGACCGGTTGGTGGAGCGCATAAGCTGGGAGGCGACTCTCGCCAACGCCCTCACCGCCAACGGCCCCGCGGCGGCGCGCACCCCCATCCACTTTCCCACTGACCGCCAGTGCCTGGAGACGGTCGCCGGGACGGTGGGCAAGTTCGACCTCGGGGAACTGAAGATCGGGTGGATCAGGAACACTCTGGAGTTGTCCGCCCTCGCCCTGAGCGAGCCCCTCAGGGAGGAGATTGAGGCCAACCCCGACCTCGCCATCGCCGGCGGACCGATAGAGATCCCTTACGCAGCGGATGGCAACTTGGTGGAAGTGGTTCGCGGCCTCTCGCGGGCCGGCTGAACGGGCCGCCCAAAACAAACAGGCGGGCCCCCGAACGAAGAACCTCGTCCGATTGCCCGCCCAAGTCTCGTTCTAAGTGACCGTCAGGCTGGCTGCTTTACGGCCCCGCGCCCGCAAAGGCAGCCGCTCGCACGTATGCCCCTGCCAGCCCGAAACCGGGGATCCCGGCCTGCGCCGATATGGTTCTCCCCTAACCCAACAGCCGCTAACCCAACTTGCCACCGCGAGTGGGAGGCGCGCCGCCCCCCGTCGTCCGCGACCGGAACTGACGCTTAGCCGTTGCTGGCGGCTCTCGCCATCAGGCTCGAGACTTTCCCGAAGATCGTGCTGATTCTCGCTGCCAAGTTCGGCATCACGGCGCCAGCGGCCACGGCCACGAAGCCGGCCATCAACGCGTACTCGATGAGGTCCTGGCCTCTCGTGTCCTTCCAGATCTGAAGCCTCAAAGCCAGATTCTTAATACGGTTCATTCCTGTCTCCTCTCCCTGCGTTTGCAGTGGTTCGATTGCTACTCCAAGGTATCATCCGACCGCCAGAGCTAAAATCCGCTTTCCAGCTTAGAGGGACCCTAGTAAATGACTCAGTTCGGCAGGCGGGCGTCGCTAGTACTCCGGCGCTTTTACCGGTCTGGACCGTAATCCAAATGCGCTAAGCCGTCGATGATCTGGAGTCGTATGGCGGACGCCTTCGTCAATGTCGCGGTGGGGATAGGAGTGGCTCTTCGCGCCGACGTGAACCTCCTGGAAGTCATTCTGCTGCTAGGAGTTCTGCTCGCGGCGAGGAGCGGCTGGCCGCGCAGGCCGGCTTGGCTCGGCCGGCTAGAATCCGCCGGGCGGGCCTTTGCCCGGCGGCGCCGGACCGCTGTAGCCGGCGTAATCACCCTGGCTGTCCTGGCTCGACTGGCTCTGCTCCCGCTGGTGCCGATGCCCCACCCCGGCGGCGCGGACGAGTTCAGCCACAGCCTCCTGGGAGACACTCTCGCAAGCGGACGTCTGACGAACCCGCCACATCCCCTCTGGGTTCACTTCGAAAGCCGGCACATCATCCACCAGCCCACTTACAACTCCATGTATTTCCCCGGCCAGGGAGCGTTTCTCGGGTTCGGCAAGGCCGTCTCCGGGTTTCCGTGGGCAGGGGTTCTGTTGAGCACGGCCCTGTTCTGTGGCGCTGTCACCTGGATGCTTCAGGGGTGGGTTTCGCCTAGCTGGGCGTTGCTCGGCGGACTTCTAGCAATACTTCGTATTGGTCTCGTAAGCTACTGGGTAAACAGCTTTTGGGGAGGATCTGTGACTGCTCTCGGCGGTGCGCTGGCACTGGGGGCGTGGCCGCGGTTGAGGCGTCGCCCGCAGGTGATTCCCGCGCTGCTTTTCGGAGTCGGGCTGTCCCTGATGGCCGCCACTCGTCCTTTCGAAGGCCTCGCGTATTCGTTGCCGCTGCTCGGGGCCTTGGGAGTTGGCGTGTTGCGGCGCAGGATTGCCGTTTGGTCCGCCTTTGCGTCTCTGGCCGTCGTGGCCCTGACAGGGGCGGCCTTGGCCGTCTACTTCCGCGCCGTTACAGGCAGCCCGGCACTGCTTCCCTACCAAGTGAACCAGCGGACCTACGGGTGGCCCATCACCCTGATCTGGCAAGATCCTCCCCAAGTGCAACATCGGCACAAGGAGTTACGGGATTACTTAAACTGGGAATGGGAAGAGCACCAGCGCCTGAAAGCCCCCGGCGCCGCCCTCGCCGCTCTCCCGTACAAGGCAGTCCTGCTGTGGAGCTTCTATCTTGGTCCAGCATTGACTGTGACGGTGGCGATGGCTTGGCGGTCGCTCGGTCAGCGCAGAGTCCGGCTGGCGCTGCTAGCCGGGGGAGCGACGCTGGCGGCGACCCTGGTCGAGCAGTCCAGCTATCCTCACTACGTGAGTCCGGTAGCGTGTGTTGTGTTCCTCGTTATCATAAATTCTTTCAAATACCTAAACGGATCTACGAAAGCTTCACTTCAGGTCCACCGGGCGGTCATCGTCCTGGTGGTTCTGGCCGTTGCCTTCCGGTTGGCAGCCATGCCCCTCGGGTTCCCGTTAATGGGACCGCAGCGGCAGCTCTCCTGGTGCTGCTCGCAGTACTGGCCGAATGATCGCTGGCCCTTTGAGCAGCGGCTGCGCGCCACCGAGGGCCGGCACCTGGTGATTGTGCACTACGGACCCTCGGATCGGATGCGGCCTGAGTGGGTTTATAACGAAGCCGACATTGACGGCGCCAAGATCGTCTGGGCGCGCGACATGGGACCGGAGGCCAACGCCGAGCTGGTCCGCTACTTCTCCGGCCGCCGCCTCTGGCTGGCGGAACCGGATACGACTCCCCCATCCCTTCGCCCCTGTAATTAGTACTTACCGGCTACTGCTTTCACCTGATTGATGACACCGGGCGGGGATCTTACGCTGGGAGCATGAGGGCTTTCTGCCTGATCGTGATGGGTTGTGCGCTCGCCTGGGCGCAGTCCGCTTCCACCTACGTCGCAGACGGGCAGCGGGTGGAAACCGGCAAGACCAATGGTGTCACCTATTCGGTGGAGATCGCCCGGTCGCTCAACGGAAGGACCTCCCCGCTCGAGCGGGTCGAAGAGCGGGTTGTGGAATCGAGTGCGGTGGGCTCGGTGGTTGAGCGCGTGATCCGCCGGTACGACCCGAACGGGAATCTCGCCCAGACCGAGAAGATTCGGATCGAAGAGCGCAAGAATTCGGACGGCAGTACTTCCACCGAGACCGTAACCTGGCGGGGTGACATCAACGGCCGTCTGGAGATTGCCGAGCGCGTGCGGGGCATAACCGTGCCATCGGAGGGCGGCACGCGCTCGGAACTGACCGTCGAGCGGCCGACGCTGAACGGAGGCTTCGAGGCGCAGGAGAAGCGCTCCATCTCGGAGCGCAAGGCCGGCGCAACCACGCAACAGGAGACGGTGACCCTGCGGCGCGACGCCGCCGGGCGGTTCAGCGAGGCGCTCCGGCAGGTAAAGGAGCGGACGGAACGGGACGGGCTTGTCACCGAGAACACCGCCCAGTACGAGCCTGGAACGACGGGCCGCATGGAACTGGCTTCCCAATCCTTCAGCCGGTCGGTGAAGAACGCCGACGGGACGCAACGCACCGAACTCGACCTGTTCCGGGCCGCCGTGCCCGGGCGACCCGCTTCCGGACAGCCACAGTTGATTGAACAGCAGGTGATCGAGCGACGGCCCTCCGCCACGGGAACGGTGGAAAGCCTCAGTGTGCGCCGCCCGCCGCTGGGCGAGAGCCGTCCCTCCGGGGACTTCCGGAAAGTGGCCGAGCGCGTCTGCACGGGCACATGCAAGTAGCGCGCCGGGCGATCCTCAGATATCCCACTCCCTGCGCCAGACGACGCGCGACTGCGTTCGAAAAGCCTGCAGGGCCATGTAGCACGCGGTAGAGGAATAGTAAGCGGCTTCGACGTTGCAGACCGGCTTCTCGCGCGATTTCAGGCACGCGATCCAGTTCTTCAGGATGTTGACGGCCGAAGCGCCGGTACCCGGCCCCCTGCGGGCCGGTTCCTTGGTGAACTGCTGATTGGGCACGAACTCGTAGCCCAGATCGCGCACATAGCGTTCCGCCCACAGCGTGCCCCCGGTGCCGCGCAACATCACCCCGGCCGAGGTCCGCACGCCCGGCGCGGTGAGGCACTCGGCTTCAAAGGTCGCGGTCACCTCCTGCGGGTAGTCGAGGATGACGGTGATGACATCGGGGGTGTCGCGGTCGCCCTTGTAGAAGTAGTTGCCGCCCCCGGCCGACACCGCCCGCGGCTTGGTCAGGTTCAGCCAGTGATGGACGGAGTCGAGCACGTGAATGGCGATGCCCATGATCATGCCGCCGTCGTAATGCAACCACTTGTAGGGGCTGAAGTAGATGTCGGGGTTCCACGGCACTTTGGGTCCGCGGCCCAGCCAGCGCTCCCAGTCCAGGCCTTCCGGTTTCTTTTCCATGCCCGGCGGAGGCTTCTTGATATAACCCTGGTTGGAGTTGTACCAGGCCCGGGCCAAGCCCACCTTGCCGATGACGCCCGAGTCGATGTAGCGCTGCTTGGCCTCGACGAACTGCGGCAGGCCGCGGCCCTGCGTGCCCACCTGCATCACCCGGCCGGTCTCGCGCACCGCTTTGACCATGGCCTGCCCGTCGCGCGGGTTGTGGCACATGGGCTTCTCCACGTACACGTCCTTGCCAGCCCGTAATGCCTCCACCGCGATGGGGGCGTGCCAATGGTCGGGGGTGGCGATGATGACGGCGTCGACGTCCTTGCGCGCGATCACCTGCCGGTGGTCGGCGTACTGCTCCGCCCGAGGGCCGGCCAGTTTGACGGCCTCCGCGCGGCGCACGTCGTAGATATCGCAGACGGCGACGAAATCCACCCCGCCGATGCCGAGCGATTCCTTGATGAGGTACTGCCCCCGGCCGCCGGTGCCGATCACGCCGATGCGCGGCCGGTCGTTTGCGCCCAAAACACGGCTGTAGGAAGCGGCCGAAGCCGCCAGAAACGTTCTGCGGGAAGTGCTGTCCTGGTCCATACGCGGTGTACCTCCGCCGATTACACCACGTCGCCGGGGATTCACGCCAGCACAACCTCAGGCCCCGTGGCGGCAAAAGGTGCGGGGGACTGAGGCGCACTCAGAAGATTCGCCGATTGACTCCCCGGGGAAGAGGGTTGTAGAATTCCAACAATCGGAGCCGGGTATCGAATCCCGGAAGCGAGGACTTTTCACGAGGAGCGACTGATGGATAAGGCGCGAAGGAAGAACTCTCTGTCGTTGTGTGTGGCTATGCTGGCATTGCTGTCCGCGGGGAATTCGGTGGCCCAGGCCAGCGTGATCGATGTGAGCGACGTTGTTGTGGCCGGCTCATCCTACCGGGCTTTTCAGGACACGACCACCGGTCTGGTCTGGCTCGATCTCGACAACTTCTTCCAGGACGATACCGCGACGTATAACAGCATCGTCACTTATCTCGCCGGGTCGGGCTACCACTTGGCGAGCATGACGGACTTGTTGCTGTTGATGGCGTCGATACCGGCAATCCCGGCGAATTTCAATGCGGAGGCGGTGATTGTCGGTGCCAACTACCCGGGCAGTTCGTATGCCACGGGTACGCGAAGCCTCATGTGGGGCATCTACGAAGACGGCAACTCTGCGGATGGAGTCTCCTACGTCTGGAGATTCTCCAGCGACACCAACTGGGGTGTGGGCCCGAACATCGTTTCAGCAACGGCGGTTCTGAACACTGTGGCGCCCAGGGATGGGGATCTTGGTGCATGGATCGTGGCTGACGGGGCCGATGTTCCAGAACCGGCCACGGCGGCCTTGGTGGGCTTGGGGTTGGCATGGGCGGCGCTACTCCGCCGGAAGCGCGCCGCCCTGCGGTAAGTCAGACAGGTCGCCCCACTCGACCCTGCGGTTGGTGGCCGAGGTTAGAACGTCAGCTTGAGCGCCACCTGCACGATGCGGGGCGAGCCTGCGCTCGTGATGCGCCCGTAGCTGGTCGTTGAATTCACGCTGGCCCCCGGATTCGACAGGTTCACGTTGTTGAAAGCGTTGAAGAATTCGCCCCGAAGCTGGAAGTTGACCTGCTCCCGCACCGGGATGCTCTTCACCAGCGAAAGATCGAAGTTCACCGCTCCCGGTCCCCGCATCAGGTTGCGCGGCGCGTTGCCGAAAGTCCCCAGCGTGGCGAGCGTGAAAGCGCTGGTGTTGAAGTAGCGGGCGATTCGCTCGGCCTTGGAGCGGTCCCCGCTAAGGTTGGGGTCGCCCACAACGTCGGCGTAATCGCTGGAGATGCCGCTGACGGCCCGGTCCGTCCCCGATTTCACGGAGAAGGGAAAGCCGGAGCGAATCGTGGTGATTCCGGCCGTCTCCCATCCGCCGAGGATGCCGCGTACCAGGCGCGCCTGATCCTTCAGGCGCGGCAGCGACCATACCCAGGAAGCCACCAGCCGGTGCGTGTTGTCGAAGTCGGACACGGCCCGGCCCGCGCGGCGGCGATAGGGAATTGAGATCGACCCGGACTGTCCGGGCGTGGTGTCGTCCGAGTACTCGTCGATGGATTTGGACCACGTGTAGTTGGCCTCGATGCTGAAGCTCGAATTGACCCGCCGCTCGACGGAAAAC